>JAALKB010000206.1 GCA_011088265.1 Gammaproteobacteria bacterium | reverse complement strand
AAAATGACGCATGATCGCTAACGACGTCGCGCCTTTTTTCAGGACGGACTAATTAGTGAGAATTATTCGTTGCCAAAAGCCAGATCGAAGAGCAACTATAGGAAATGAATCATGAACTTACTCACCATTCCCTTCCTGTTTCCCCAACCGGCGTGCATATGAGCATCAAAATGGGCGTCAATTTTCATCGTCAGAGTCGAATGCCTTTTCGTGCATCCAGGCTGCGTGTTTTGGTGCTTGTTTAGTCTGTGACCACTCTTCGAGCATCGCCCATTTCACATCATCCAGCATTTTCAATTTAGGCTTCTCCTCTTCATCCGGACACGCAAGCTCCAGGCGATGTCCATTGGGATCGAAAAAGTAAATAGAGTGAAAAATAGAATGATCCACTACCCCCAATACGTTAATCCCATTATTTTCAAGGTGATTCTTATACTCTAGCAACGTTTTCCGATCCTTTACTTTAAATGCAATGTGTTGCACCCAGCCAGGGGTATTTTTATCCCGCCCCATCTCCGGTTTAGTTGGCAGTTCGAAAAATGCCAATACGTTCCCATTTCCTGCATCGAGAAAAACATGCATATAAGGATCTGGCTCTTTGGTTGACGGCACCTGATCTTCGGCAATGGCGAGAACAAAATCCATTTTTAGATTCTCGACATACCATTCCACAGTTTCTCGCGCATCCTTACAACGATAGGCGACGTGATGAATTTTCTCTATTTTCATGTGTATCCCGATTTGATTGAACTGGTAGGTTTGGTTAGTTTCGACTTAGCAGCATGCCAGATTACTCATTTTCGAGATTGGTCTCATTATGCACCTCGCTGCCAATGCTACCCCGGGCGATATTCATCGCCTCTCGCAATACACTCAAGTCACCAATGTGGTTGCCAAGTAATAAAATCAGTTTTGCATTCACCATGGCGCTTTGTTCATCGCTCAGACCCCGGTGCATGTTGATTAGCGCTTCATAAAAGTCATCTCCCGCACGATAGGCACGGAAAAAGTGCGTTTCGGGTTGATGAAAATTGGTCTTGGTATTAAGTGTCATGAGGCTACCTAAGCAAAATGTTCGACGCAATAATACAGAACATGGGCTATTCTGAATCCATAAGGCACAACAGGGTATTCATCACTCAGCCTATTAGAATTCTATTAAGCGCAGCAGAAACGCTTCCCATGTCAAATATATGGCATCTCGCTAGCACATGCTGGTCCGGACGAATGAGATACACCGCACCTGAATGTCCGTCAAAACGCTGGTTTGCCATACCTGTAACATCCAACACCGTCGTGACTTCGTCAATGGGTCCACCCCGATTCGCCACCACAATGGGAATGACCGGAACAGGTTCTTGTGACATTTGTATCAAGGCAGAACGATGGTTGGCGTCGAAATCATCTGCATTGTCGATGAAATAGAGAAGATTAAACGCACCACCCATCATATTGAGTAGCCACTTATCTTCGCCATGGTAGTTAACTGGTGCATCGTCCAACGGTGCACCTGGTACCATATCACCAGAAAATTCATCCGTGTCCGGAGTATTGAGAGGGGAATACACCAGAATAGCGGGATCAGACAGTCGACCGGAGTTTGTTAGCAATTGAGCAAACTCATGTTCTTCTGCCAACTCCAGCACCGCATCCCGAAAGACACTGGAAACAGGGGATTTGGGGGTAATGAAATCCGTTGAACGAGTGGAATTCATGATGTTCTCCTCCGCTGCCATGACTCGCTCCGAGCAATATGAATCCAGCATAGAAGAAGGAGCTTCATTTCGTAAAACCAGATCTAGCTTCCATATCAAGTTGTCAATATCCTGGAAGCCAGAGTTAGCTCCCCGGGCGCCGAATGGAGACACCTGGTGGGCAGCATCCCCAGTATAGAGCAATCTGCCATGGCGAAATTTCTCCATTCTGCGACAGGTAAAAGTATATACACTGGCCCATTCCAGCTCAAAATCGACGTCTTCCCCAAGCATGGCTGTTACCCGAGGAATAATATTCTCAGGTTTTTTCTCTTCCACCGGGTCAGCGTCCCAGCCGAGCTGAAAATCCAGCCGATAAACATCATCTGCCTGGCGATGCAATAACGTGGACCATCCCCGGTGATAGGAAGGATCAAAGGAGAACCATCGCTCCGGGGGAGCATTTTGCTTCATCACCACATCCACAATCAGAAATCGGTCCTGAAAAATCTGACCTTCGCTTTCCAATCCCATACGTGAGCGAATTCCGCTATTCGCACCGTCCGCCACAATGAGCCAATCACAGGAAAGAGAATATGGTCCGTCCGGGGTATCAACGGTAATCGTGACTTTATTCTCTTCTTCCGTCACATCGACGACTTTATTCTTCCAGCGAATCTCAGCGGAATCCAGCTCCCGAAGCCGGTCTACCATGTATTGTTCAAGGTAGTACTGTTGCAAATTAATAAAAGCCGGTTGTTCGTGTCCCGGAGCCGGTAGAAGATCAAATTGCCGGATTAGTCTGTCACGAAAAAAGATCTTACCGACCTTCCAGGTGACACCCTTATCTACCATTCGACTGGCGCATCCCCATCGATTAAAAATTTCCAGCGATCGTTTGGAATAACACACAGCTCTTGAGCCAACACTAACAGTATTACTTTCATCAAGCACCAAAACATCCATGCCGTGAACCCCGGCATCCAAGCCGGCTGCCAGACCCACCGGCCCACCACCAACCACGATTACCGGGTGATGAACGACAAGATCGGTATCCTGATCAGGCGATCTTTCATAGTCATAAACCGGGTTTTGATAAGTTGCAAGCATCTGAAAATTTTGTGATATTCCCGTACTAATCGATCAGTTAATAGTCAGACTCTGGTTACATAATGGCAATGGAATAAACAATGCGTTAACGCCTAAGTTTACTGAAGATTATTTCAGGCCATGCCACATTTCCTGATCCCGATCCGCAGTCCAGATTCGAGGATCCCGAACACCGGAGGCTTCATCAAAAGCCCGCGAGACATCAAATGGTAAACAATGCTCATAAATAAATACATGGCCGAAATCCGGATCCATGGCTTCCCGGGTCAGGGCCATGGTTTCCTTTAGATTCATGCCTTTGGAAACCGCTTCCTGAGCACTTTTATAAAGAGTAGTCACGAAGTCTCTGGTGTATTTCAACCCTGCTTTGACCTGTTCCGGGGTTTCAAGCGCAGGTCCCCTGCCGGGTATAATTTTAGCGGCGTTTAGCGCCTCAACGTTATCCAGTGTGGTGGGCCAATCTGATAGATAACCATCACCGGTATAACAAGCTGCTTCACATTCCACCAAATCCCCGGAGAAAAGAACTTCTTCCGATGGCACCCACACCACGGTGTCGCCTTTAGTATGTCCTCTTCCGAGCTGCATGATTTTCACCTCCAGTTCTCCCATTTTCAGGGTCATTTCTCCTTTGAATGTTAACGTGGGCCAGGTTAAACCGGGAATGCTATCCACCGCATCAAATAACCGGGGAAATCGTCCGATTTCAGAGTCCATGTCCTGTTGTCCTCGCTCGACAATCAAATCGTGGGTGTCCTGGCTGGCAATGATCTGCTCCAGTCCTTCATCCCGATAACCACTTGCCCCAAGGACACGAACAGCATGGTAATGGGTCAACACCACGTATTTAATGGGTTTGTCCGTAATTTCCCTTACCTGTTTGATGACATTCTGGGCCATCACTGGGGTGGCGGTAGCGTCTATGATCATCACACTATCATCACCGATAATGATGCCGGTATTGGGGTCACCCTCTGCGGTAAAGGCCCAGCAATGATCTGAAAGCTGCCCAAAGCTCACCGGCTTTTGTTCAAGGTCCGCGACAGATGCAAATTGATTACTCATGGTTTCTCCTGTTTTTATACGTTTGGCAAATAAATATCATTATTATCAGTTCTATATTATCAGTTCTATTGGGTCAGGTTCGCCGAGTCAGGCTTTATGTGAACACGATCTCCTACTACCCGGATCAGTGCTTATGCTATTTCAAAATCACTATTATTCAACATTCCGCCCCGGATTACCCGAATTCAATTTAACGTGATTGAATCCAAATTGGCTTTAATCTCACACAATCAGATCCGGATTTGACCCGAATCTGATTTGGGTCAAATCAGGCTCTGCCCGAGGCTTAAGGCCCCAGGGCTTAGGTCAACGTTTGTCCACAACCCGAACCGCTTTGCCCAGAGACCGCGGGATCGTTTCTGGATCGGTAATATTCACCGGTGCGGTAACACCGATGTAATCCTTGATAGACGCCTGAACCCTTTCAGCAATATTCTTTCTATCATCGTTCGGTGTATCAGGAGCCGCTTCTACGTTGACCATCATGGTGTCCAGATTTCCCTGCTTGCCTATCTCGATCTGATAGTGAGGGGCCAACCCACTTTCTTTCAGTATTAACTCTTCAATCTGGCTTGGGAATACATTAACTCCGCGAATAATCATCATGTCATCACTGCGACCGGTGATCTTACTGAATCGCCTCATGGGTCTCACCGACCCTGGCAGCAATCGGGTCAAGTCCCGGGTTCGATAGCGAATAATCGGAAAAGCTTCTTTCGTTAACGATGTAAACACTAATTCTCCTTCCTCACCCTCCGCCATAACTTCACCGGTTTCAGGATCAATCACTTCAGGATAGAAATGATCTTCCCAGATGGTTGGACCGTCTTTCGTCTCCACACATTCCTGGGCGACCCCCGGCCCCATAACTTCTGACAAACCGTAAATATCCACCGCATCGATACCAAGTCTGGCTTCAATTTGTTGCCGCATCTCATTGGTCCAGGGTTCCGCGCCGAAAATTCCAATCTCCAGAGAACATTCTTCCGGAGATACACCCTGTCTCTCAAGTTCATCCGCAAGGCTCAGGCAATATGACGGCGTCACCATAATAATCCGGGGTTTGAAATCCATAATCAACTGAACCTGTTTTGCGGTTTGACCCCCGGACATGGGTATCACAGTGCAGCCAAGTTTTTCTGCGCCATAATGCGCGCCCAAACCGCCGGTGAATAATCCATAACCATAGGAAACATGACACATGTCTCCGGGGCGACCGCCTGCAGCCCGGATGGATCTTGCCATTACCGTGGACCAGACGTCGATGTCATTTTGGGTATAGCCAACAACGGTGGGTTTTCCCGTAGTGCCAGAAGAAGCATGTATTCGGACTACCTGTTCCCGGGGCACTGCGAATAATCCGAAGGGATAATTATCTCGCAGATCTGATTTTACGGTAAACGGAAACTTCGATAGATCATTCAGTGAATGTAAGTCGTTAGGATGGATTTGCGCATCATTAAATTTCGCTTTATAAAATGGAACGTTATTGTAAGCGTGATTCAGACTCCATCGCATTCGTTCAAGTTGTAACGCTCGCAGCTCGTCTACTGATGCTGTTTCGATGGCGTCGAGCTGGCTCGGGTTATTCTGATTCATATTGTTGGCCTTATGTATGACTCTACTTAACTCTACTTGACTTTTCCTGGCTCTTCTCAGCAAGGACGAATCCAATGCTGATTATTCTAACTAGCTATATTAGCTGTTAATTGGCATTAGGGTTCTCGATCACCATGGCGATACCCTGCCCCACTCCGATGCACATGGTGCATAAAGCATACCGACCACCCTGTCGTTGTAATTGCCTTGCGGCGGTGGTCACCAGTCTTGCCCCACTCATTCCAAGCGGGTGTCCAAGGGCGATAGCTCCCCCATTTGGATTTACATGTGACGCGTCATCATCGATTTTCAAATAACGTAAGACACCGAGAGCCTGAGCCGCGAAGGCTTCATTCAACTCAATGACATCCATTTGATTCAGCGTAAGGCCCGCAAGTTTCAGAACTTTCTCCGTAGCTGGCCCCGGCCCCATGCCCATGATTCTGGGCTCCACCCCAACCGTTGCCATGGCGAGCACTTTGGCTATAGGCTGCAATCCATTCTGCTTTCCCGCTTCTGAATTCCCCAACAACAAAGCACAGGCTCCGTCATTAATCCCTGAAGCGTTCCCCGCGGTAACTGTCCCATTTTGACGAAAGGGAGTTCCCAGTTTTGCCAATTGCGCCAGGCTTGCTTCACCCCGGGGATGTTCGTCCTTATCAATTCGCAAATCATCCTTTTTTCTCTGAGGAACATAAACCGGGATAATTTCTTCGTCAAATATGCCAGATAGTTGAGCCTGATGGGCTCGCTGTTGGCTTCCTAGAGCAAAAGCATCCTGATCTTCCCGGGAAATACCAAAGTCTTGTGCAATATTTTCTGCGGTTTCCGGCATGGAATCGATGCCAAACTGTTGTTCCATCTTCTTGTTAACAAACCGCCAACCCATGGTGGTATCGAACACTGAATTTTCCCGACTGAATGCCGTGGTCGCTTTAGGCATGACAAATGGTGCCCGGGACATGGACTCCACCCCCCCGGCAATCACCAGGGAAGCTTCACCACACTTAATACTCCGGGCAGCCATACCAACAGCATCCATTCCCGACCCACAAAGGCGATTTATGGTAGTTCCGCCAATGGTTAGTGGTAATCCACTTAGCAAGCCAGACATTCTCGCCACATTACGGTTATCTTCCCCAGCCTGATTCGCACATCCATAAACCAGATCATCGGCCTGAGACCAGTCAACCCCAGGGTTCCGTTCTATCAATGCTGCAATGGGTTTTGCTCCAAGATCATCTGCTCGCAC
>JAALKB010000205.1 GCA_011088265.1 Gammaproteobacteria bacterium | reverse complement strand
AAAATGACGCATGATCGCTAACGACATCGCGCCTTTTTTCAGGACGGACTAAGTACGGGTCTAATTATGAAAGCTTCACCTTTAACTTCGACCGTTGATTTTGAAAAAGAGGGAGTTCAACACGGATACCTGAAAGCGCCGTATTCTGGTGACGACTCAGCGTGGGGGGCAGTGATGACACCCATTACTGTCATAAAAAATGGTGAGGGGCCAACTGCGTTGCTGACCGGGGGTAATCATGGAGACGAATACGAAGGTCCAATTGCCTTATGGTCGCTGACCAGGGATCTGCATCCTGAATCCATCAACGGAAGAGTAATCATTATTCCAGCGATGAATTATCCAGCATTCAAAGCAGGAAAACGAACGTCGAGTATCGATGGGGGAAACATGAATAGAGCTTTCCCTGGCAAACCGGATGGCACTATCACCGAAATTACGGCGGATTATTTCAACCGGGTACTTTTACCGCTATCCGACTATGTTCTGGATATTCATTCTGGTGGTAAGACCCTGGATTTTGTCCCGTTTGCAGCCGCTCATATCCTCGAGGACAAAGAGTAGGAAGCCCGCTGTGTGGCGGCAATGGAAGCGTTCAATGCACCGCATTCGATGATGCTACTAGAGTTGGATGCAGCAAGTATGTACGACACTGCTGCAGAAAACCAGGGGAAGGTATTTGTTTCAACGGAACTTGGCGGCGGTGGCTCAGCTAATGCAACCACCACAGCAATCGCAAGAAAAGGGGTCGACAATTTCCTCAAGCATGCGGGTATATTGCAGGGTGAAATGGAATATTCTCCGTCCTTGTCTTTGTATATGCCTGATGGAAATTGTTTCGTTACCAGCGAACATTCCGGATTACTCGAAATGTGTTTTGATCTTGGTGATAGTGTGAAAAAGGATGATGTCATTGCGCTGGTTTATGACATCGAAAGAACCGGTATAGAGCCCATAGCTTATCGAGCAAAGATGGACGGTGTGCTCGCGGGGAGGCATTATCCCTGTTTAACAAAACCAGGGGACAATCTCGCAGTTGTTGCCATAAAAGTTAATAAAGTCAATTAACAGCGAAGTAGAAGCCAGGAAGTGCACTTGAGCTGGTTTGCAGAAGCTGGTTTTCAGAAAGCCTTCAGATATTTTTTCGTGGCTTTTTGTGAGTCCTGGGTAATCTTCTGATGATCTTTAATCCGATATCGCCGCGTAAAATGGAGTTTACTATTCTCAGATTTCATCTAAAAACGGGCTACGGTAACCCTTTCTGGAATAGGTAATGGGAAAGAAGCTCTCGTCCATTAACAGGGAGTCAAATTTCTTGTAACGGTTATAAATGGGCGATTTATTTTCTGGGTGAAACTGGGCTTCACTGGACATGCAGTGGGATACCACGGAGCGTCTGGGAATATCCAATTGGTTTGCTTCAGATCCATGCCATATACGTCCATGATGAAACACCACGTCACCTTTTTTAACCTCCAGCTGATCGATGGTGTAGGTATCTATTCCCAATTGATTTGCTGAGTATTTCAATCCCTCATGATAATCCGATGGTCCATGGAAAGTGAATGTTTTTGTTTGTACCGGCCACCGATGGGAACCTCTTGCGTATTCAATGGTTCCACCGTGTTTTCTGGTGTCATCTAATGCCATCCAGCAGCTGATCATTGAGGATGGCTCAATCCAATTTTGATAAGAGTCGTCCTGATGAAAGCCTAGTGGCTTTGATCCACCAGGTTTCCAGATGACATTATCCTGATTGATACGGGCACCAGGCCAATTCATAAGTAAAGCGCATATTTCTCCCACTTTCTCATTCGTTACCAGTTTTGCGATGGCCGTGTCGGATTTCCAACCATTGCAAATTTGTCGGGTAAGGTCTGGAGGGCTGACGCCCTCCCTCCAATTCCATTCGTCGGGTTGGAGCCCGGTCTCGAACTCTCCACGAAAAAGTGATTCAAACCGATTGGTAACGATCTCTATTTGATCCCTGGGATTGAAGTCAGGAATCAATAAGTATCCGTTTTGTTCAAAGAGACGAATTTGTTCGGGATTCATCTTGTGAGTCAGGTTTGTTGGACGTGTCCACCATCGACCATAATTATTTTTTGACCATTAATCTTCGAGGTGTGTTACAGAGACATTCAACCCCGGTGTCCGTGATTAAAATAGGCTCGGTAATTTCAAGCCCACCATCATCAAGCCAAAGAGCAGGCATAAAATGGAAAGTCATCCCGGACTCTAACACTGTAAAATCTCCTCGTCGAAATGACATGGTTCGCTCGCCCCAATCCGGAGGATAGGACAGCCCAATGGAATAACCACATCGACTGTCTTTACTAAAGCCAAGTCTATTAAGGGTCTGATTAAACGCATTGGCGATATCTTCGCAGTGATTTCCGGGTTTTGCCTGCTCTAATCCAACTAGAACGGCTTCCAAAACTGCTTTTTCTGCATCCAGATATTTCTGAGGAGGTTGCCCCAGAAACAGAGTTCGGGATTGGGTGCAGTGATATCGTCGGTAAACTCCGGCGATTTCAAAGAAAGTACATTCTCCTTTGCGAAGGCGTTCATCGTTCCAGGTGAGATGGGGGGCTGTGGCGTCCATTCCCGACGGCGCCATGGGAACAATGGCTGGATAGTCTCCCCAATGTCCATCAGCCCCCATTATCGCAGCATGGTAGATATCAGCGACTAACTCATTTTTCTTTACGCCAGGTTCTGCCCGCTCGAAAATTGTCTGATGCATTTTTTCAACGATCCTGGCGGCTCTTTTCATAAATTCTATTTCAGCGTTACTTTTTACCGCACGCTGCCAGTTCACTAAACCGGTGGCATTACCAATGGAAGCATTCGGGAGTTCTTCTACTAATGTCAAATGAGCTTGAGCAGAGTAGTAGTAATTATCCAACTCTACGCCAATTGAGCTATTCTCCCACCCCCTTTCCTTTATAAGGTTAGCCAGAGATTCCATTGGATGTTTATCCGGGTTTTGAACATAAGTATCTTCATAGCCTATGATATGGTCGTGATCCATCATAACGGTTCGCTTCGCTCCCATGGCGTCCATTCCTCGCCCCCACCATATCGGATCTCCTTCCATACTGAGCAAAACACCCTGATGGACATAAAAAGACCAACCGTCATAGCCAGTCAACCATGACATATTGGAAGGATCAGACACCAGTAGTAATTCAAGACCTCTAACAGCCATTTCTTTTCTTGTTCTGGCAATTCGGTCTGTGTATTCCGTCCTCGGGAAATGAAGGGTTGCGAGTGTCATAGGTTTATTTATCTGTGATGGGCGTCAATTGGGTGAACCCTGTTAATGGATCAGGGACGTTCTGCTATTGGGGGAAAGGTAACTTGCCAGTACTATACTTTATTGATTGGGTTTGGGATACGACGCCTCCAGTTCCTGGTGGCTTTGCCGTCGATTCGCAGCTAAAATATCCCCTTGTTAATGTATGCAGATCAGTACCGGATATCATGGTTGTAGAACATTAACTTTATGTGCATTGGCTTCATACAATAATTTTATGTGATTCGCTTAATGTCTTATCTGATAGAGATAATTGATCGATACCTTAATTCAGTAGATGAGTGTTTTTCTATTTGTTGCTCATTCATTTCAGTGAACTGGCTTTCCAATCAAGATGCCCCTAATAAATTCCCAAGAGCTTGCCGAACGTCTAAACAAAAAAAACACTATCCTACTCGATGGGTCCTGGTATTTGCCTACTCAAAAAAGGAATGCATATTCTGAATATCAGGAAAGACGTATACCCGGCGCGAGATTTTTTGATATTGATCATATCTCTGATCCCAATTCCAGATTTCCCCATACCATCCCGGGGGCAGAGCGTTTTGAATCTGAGGTCGAGAAGCTGGGTATTTCCAGTGACAGTAATGTAGTGGTTTACGATGGTAGCGGAATTTTCTCCGCAGCGAGGGGTTTGGTGGATGTTTCGTCTATTTGGCCATGATCGGGTGTCTGTGCTGGATGGTGGACTATCTGATTGGATAAAAACTGGTTTTGAACTAGAACGGGGACAAGTCGAAACTATCAGCCCGAGTCCTACTGGGTTTACTGCAAGGCTTGATCCGTCCATGACTATGACCATGGAACAAATGAGGGAAAATTGTGAATCCAATGCTGTCACTGTTCTCGATGCTCGACCTCAGGGACGTTTTATGGGAATCGACGCTGAACCAAGGCCTGGACTAAAAAGCGGCCACATGCCAGGTGCTATTTCGTTGCCATTTTCCATGCTATTGAAGAATGGTCGCATGAAATCAAGCAAAGAGTTGCTCGCTATTTTTAACGGGCTGGGCGTTTCCCAGGAAAGCAACATCACTACCTCATGTGGATCCGGCGTCACTGCGGCCATTATTACGCTGGCGCTTTCTGTGGCAGGCCTGGGACCTGGTCGGTTGTACGATGGCTCATGGACTGAATGGGCATCTTATCCGTCTAACCCCATCATGACTGGTGGTTGACCGTCAACTAGTCCTCGACTAGTCTGGAATTTTTTACTTCAGCCCTGATTTACCGATTTATCTCTTCAACTCGAATATAGCCTCTACTATGAGAACTGGTGCAGAAATTTTATTGGATGGTCTTGTAGGCTATGGCGTGGACACAATTTTTTGCGTCCCTGGTGAGAGTTATCTCGCGGCGCTGGATGCAACTTATGATAGAAAAAATAACCTTAGGGTAATTACCTGTCGCCAGGAAGGGGGAGTGGCATATATGACCGAGGCCTATGGAAAACTAACTGGTAAGCCGGGCGTATGCTTTGTATCCAGGGGGCCCGGTGCCTCGAATGCGATGATCGGTGTCCATACGGCCGCTCAGGATTCGACTCCCATGTTAGTGTTCGTTGGCCATATCCCAAGATGTGATGTGGGGCGGGAAGCCTTTCAGGCTCTTGACTATCATCAGGTCTACAGCAGCATTGCCAAGCGGGTGATTACATTTAACGATGTAGAACGAATCCCTGAACAGCTACAACAGGCATGGAGTGTAGCTACCTCTGGTAGAGGTGGACCAGTGGTGGTTGAGCTTCCTGAAGACATGTTGCTGGACAAGTCTGATGTGGCCAATCTACCGGCACCCAATGTTACTGTTGCTGGGCCTTCTCCGGATGCACTAAACCAATTGTTCGAGGTGCTTGATCAATCACAGCGCCCTGTCATTCTGTGTGGTGGGGCAGGTTGGACGCCAAAAGCCAGTGAGCTGCTGACCAGGTTTTCGGAGCAGCAAGTCATTCCCGTGGCCACTGCTTTTCGTCGCTCTGACTCCTTTGACAATCTCCATCCAAATTATGCCGGTGATCTTGGGATTAACCCAAATCCTGAATTGGTTAGACTGATGCAAAATTCAGATCTTATCATCACAATTGCTGCAAGATTAGGAGATGTCACTACATCAGGTTATGAGATCTTTGATGTTCCCGATGGCATTTCAAAACGGGATGACCAGAAGCTTGTGCATGTCTTCATCAATGGTGAAGAGCTGAACTCGGTTTATCACGCGGACCTGGGCATCGTGAGCCATCCCGAATTATTTCTACAACTAGCCTGTCATCACGAGAAGAATCAGAACCCTGCCCATCAGGACCTCCGGCGGAGGGGAGTGGAGAAAGCTCACCAAGACTATCGTGCTTTTTTCGCTCAGCCATGTGATCCTGACAATAATCTAAGAATGTTTGACGTTATGGGTGTGATTAGAAAACACGTCGATAATGATACGATACTGACTTTCGGTGCCGGCCTTTATACTGTTTTTTTCCAACGATATTATCAATTCCGTCAGCCCGGAACCCAGTTAGCTTCGACCAATGGATCCATGGGATATAGTGTGCCCGCTGCAATTTCTGCAAAATTACAAAAACCACAAAGCACAGTGCTTTGTTTTGCAGGGGACGGCTGCTTTCTGATGAATGGCCAGGAACTTGCCACTGCGGTTCAATATAAATTGAATGTGATTTTCCTTGTTGTGAACAACTCTGTCTATGGAACGATAAAGTCTTACCAGGAACGACAATTTCCAGATCGAATTGTGGCCACGGATTTGCAAAACCCGAATTTCGCAGTTTTGGCGGAAGCCTATGGCGCTTTTGGTGGGGTAGTCGAAAAAACAGAGGAGTTCGAACCCGTTTTTAAAGAAGCGCTTTGCTGCGGTAAACCTGCGGTGATTGAATTAAGGGTTGAGTACTTTTAATTTGATATCGAAACAGGACCTAAACAGGACATTATGTAGTATCCATTTATCGATCTATTCTGTCACATTGCCTTGACCGGCTCACGCCGAGATTTTCTCCTGATCGTGAACATCCTTATGCGTTTAAAGACTAATAATCGGAGTTTGAAGTCTCTAATGGGGTAAAAACGTATGCTAAGGCAACTATTTGCCCATTTTGAGCCAATCTACCTGGCTGGATCGCTTCACCCATAAACAGCCACGAGATCTCCAAGACTCTCAAAATCTGGCTCTACACCAAGCCTAGGTGCATCGGAGCAAAATAACCGCCCATCTGATGTTGGTGGAGCCGGTGTACCGGTCGATTCTGCATTATATGCATGTAAATCTGTGGTATTGAACAATAGTTCTTCAGGTGTGGACGCTGCAAAATGTGACACAGCTGCGGACACAATCTCGTCGCCCATCATGCATTCAGTTACGACTTTAACCCCGTGATTGACAAAGTAATCGCGTATTCTGCGCGCTTTTGTAAGTCCGCCGATTCGCGCCATTTTCACACAGGCTACGTCGGCTATAAGATCTTGTGT
>JAALKB010000204.1 GCA_011088265.1 Gammaproteobacteria bacterium | reverse complement strand
CCAGTTTATACTGGATATGTAGCCTTTTCGGGTTCTTCAGGGACGACTAATTAATTCACGTAGTCATTCACATAGTCATTCACGTACTCGATCCACCAAGCTGATTAAGGCCGATTAAGAGATGAACCAGGGACCAGGATCAATGCATTCTACCTTAACCAGAAAGTGGATAAGAAGTATTATGCAAGAGAAGTATTGCAATGATGAAGCTTACAATGAGTTTTACCAGGAGTTTATTGGGAAATTGCCATGGATACCCTGGGTTGATGTTGGGCCTGGTTGGTTGGGAGTAGGGCTGCGAGAAGAAGTGAAAAGTAATGTTTGAGAGTGATTAAAGCAGGCACTGATCTACCGCATGCCGCCAACCCTTCAGGTTGCTCTTCCTCAGTTCATCTTGCATTTTTGGGGAAAATGAAACAGCGGGTCGCCACTGCTTTGACAAAGAATCAAGAGAATCAAATACGCCAACGTGGAGACCGGCGAGAAAACATACCCCCAATGCGGTGGTTTCCGTGGTTTCAGGACGGGTTACCTCTACGTTGAGGATATCAGCAAGGAATTGTAGCAGGTGGTGATTCACCGTCATTCCACCATCCACGCGAAGGTTGGTGAGTGGAGTCTGGCTATCGTGAAACATTGCATCAATCAGATCGTGGGTCTGGTAACAAACGGACTCTATGGCTGCACGAAAAAGATGGCCAGGGTGAGTGTTTCTCGTCAAGCCGTTAATTAGCCCTCTAACGTTGGGGTTCCAATAGGGAGCTCCAAGTCCGGTAAAGGCGGGGACAATATAGACACCTTCGTTGTTACAGAGAGAGTTTAAATGAGACTCCATTTCGTCCACGTCCTGGAATAGTCCCAACTGGTCTCGCAACCACTGGACGGTGGTTCCCGCATTAAAAATTGACCCTTCCAGAGCGTAGGTGGTGGTTGAGTCCAGTTGGTAGGCGATAGTAGTCAATAAATCATGGTTTGACGCAATGGGTTTTTCGCCGGTGTTTAATATCATGAAACAGCCGGTTCCATAGGTACTCTTAGCCATTCCTGAATCAAAACAGGCCTGCCCGAATAACGCCGATTGTTGATCCCCGGCGACACCCCGAATTGGCACTTCAAGCCCAAAGATCGATTCGTGTATTTGTCCATAATCAGCAGCGCTATCAAGGACTTCCGGAAGTAGGGCTTGGGGAATATCGAAATAATCCAGTAGTGTTTGGCTCCATTGCTTTTCGTGGATATCGAATAACAGAGTGCGACTGGCATTGGTGGCATCCGTAAGATGCTTTGCTCCCTGGGTTAGTCGCCAGATTAAAAAAGTATCCACAGTGCCAAAGATGAGTTCACCGGCTAAGGCCCGGTCTCTCGCATTGTGTACATTATCCAGTATCCACTTTACTTTTGTGGCCGAAAAATAGGGGTCTAAACGAAGTCCTGTCTTCCTGATCGCAGACCCAAGAGATGGTTTCTGTTCCACATCTCGTTGATACGTCAGGCATTGATCGCTGGTTCGGCGATCCTGCCAAACGATAGCATTGTAAACGGGAGTTCCGGTCCTGCGGTCCCATACAAGCGTTGTTTCCCTTTGATTGGTGATCCCCGCAGAGATAATTTTACCGTGAGAAACTGATTGGGATACCACTTCGGTGCAGGCGCGTAAGGTGGTTTGCCAGATTTCTTCAGGGTCATGCTCTACCCAACCGTTGGCGGGGTAGAATTGCTCGAATGCATATTGAGCCGTGGCTACGGTTTCTCCCGATGAATTGAATACCATGGCTCGGGAACTGGTGGTTCCCTGATCTATCGCGAGAATCAGAGGTGTTTCACTCATCATAGGATTCCCCAGGAAGTGATAGCACTGACCATGGCATCAATTCAGAAATAGTGCAGAAATTTGTTTGAATTATGTCTGTACCAACCCAGTCTCGGGACTACGAAGTCACTGAGATCAGCGCATCGGCGAATGCATTGAGTTGCTCATCATTGCGCAAACCAGCGATATTAATGCGTCCACCCGCGACGGCGTATACGGCATGTTCATGCATCAATGCATTGGTTTGTTCTTCGCTCAGAACTAACAGTGAAAACATGCCTCGATGGTGTTCGATGAAGTCCCATCTTTCACTGTTGGTTTTTTCTCTGAGGACATCACTGGCCTGTTTTCGTAATGATAAAATACGATTACGCATTTCAGTTAATTCTGCTTCCCAGGATGCTCTGAGACTCGGTGTGTTCATGATCAGATTAACCAATCCGGCACCGTGGTCAGGTGGCATGGAATAAGAGCTTCGAGCGACAGTCAGAATGTTAGATCTGGCGAGGTCCGCTTCACCGGGGGTTTTTCCTACCATCAACGCACAGCCAACACGCTCCCGGTACAGTCCAAAATTCTTTGAACATGATGCGGCGATAACCATGGATTCGACCTTGTCCATTAGTGTTCGAATGCCCTGGGCATCCTGATCCAGAGAATTACCGAAGCCCTGGTAGGCGAGATCGACATAGGGAAAAAATCCGTTTTTGGCCGCAAGATCTGCCACTTCCTCCCATGCTGACGGGCTTAGCTCCGCGCCGCTGGGATTATGGCAACATCCATGTAATAGAACAATATCATTTTGGCCAAGCTGGCTGAGTTTGGACAGCATTTCATCTTCCTTGACAGTTTTTGTTTCCCGATTCAGATAAGGGTAGCTTTCAACGTTAAAACCGGCCTGGCGAAAAACTGGATAATGATTTCCCCAAGTCGGATCACTGCCCCAAATAGTACGTTCGCTGGCAATGCGAAACAACATATCAGAAAGAAGCCTTAGTGCTCCACATCCCCCAGGTGTTTGTACCGCCCTGATTCTGTCTTTACTGTCATGCTCGCCAAAAATGAGATCAATCATGGTTTGGTTAAAGTTTTCATCCCCTGCCAATCCAACATAGGCTTTTGTTGTCTGGGTTTCGTGGATTCTTGTTTCCGCCAAACGAACCGATTCCATAATAGGGGTATTTCCATCGTTGTCCTTGAATACCCCAATGCCAACGTCAATTTTATTTGGACGAGGATCTTTTTTGAAAAGACCGACTAGTTTAATAATCGGATCCTCTGGAGTAGGTTCGAATTTTGAAAACATATTTCTTATCCTGGCGAAGTTGATAGTACTGGTGAGGAATGCTGTGATCGGCTTTGAGAACGGTCGTCACCGGTTAACGAAAAATTCGTCGTCTAATGAATCAGACTTCCAGGAACATTATATCGTTACGATGTTGCATGGGTTGAGTTATCCTAGATTTGACAATAATGAACTTTTATTCAATTGTGCCTAGGTTGTCAACAACGATCCGTCCTAATAGGCCTGTTACTAAAATGAAACTGACTGGCCCGATGGATCGCCCTACCTCATTCGATGAAAGTCGATTCAGGGAGCCTCCCATTCGGAAGCCTTTGTGTAAGTCTGGGTAGTACAGACCTGAGCAAAATCGATTGGGATGAGGAGTGATCAATGTCAAGGCATGAAATCCTGGGGGTAGTCAGGAACAATGGCAGAGATACTAAGGGTTATTGCGAATTTTTTGTAACCCAGCTTTGTAACCTGGCTTTGTAATCCAGAAGTTGATTATTTTTCTTTTAAGATGACCATTCGCGACTTTTGTAAAGGCTCCCCAGGTTAAGATATGGCATGAAACCCGCCTCTTCCCCATCGCCTCGTGGCGAAACAAATGTCGAACTCGATACTATTCGCCCCAGGGTTTCTGCTCTGGGAATTCTCTTTACGATGGTGAGCATCGTCTGTTTCACGGTAATGGACGCCATGATTAAATGGATGGGGAGCACATATCCGGTGCAAGAACTCGTGTTCTTTCGCTGTGCAGCGGCTTTGTTTTTGGTCACTTTGATTGTTTGGAATCAGGGTGGGCTGAAAGGACTGGCCACGGCCAAACCGGGTTTACACCTGATGAGGTCGCTCCTTGGTCTCACTGCTATGGGATGTGCTTTTTATGGTTATACCGTTATGCCATTAGGCGAAGCAGCATCAATCTTCCATACCGCACCGTTGCTCGCTACCGCATTTTCGGTACCCATTTTGAGAGAAAAAGTGGGGGTGCATCGTTGGTCCTGCATTATCATTGGGTTGATCGGAGTGCTGATCATTATTAGGCCGGGTGGGGGTGTATTTAGCCAGGGTGCGGTGTTCATGTTCTCTGCGGCGGTTCTGGTTGCACTTACGACAAATATTATTCGAAAACTGAATACCCATAGTTCGGCAATTTGTATTACTTTTTATTTCACATTAAGCGGCACCATTGTTTCGTTGATAGCCTGCCTTATCATGGGTTGGATACCTCCCAAATCCACTGATTGGATTTGGTTAATTGGTATTGGGTTATTGGGCGGGCTTGGTCAGTACACCATGACGCTGAGCCTCAGATTTGGCGAAGTGGGACTGATTGCACCATTTCGCTATGTTTCCATTGTACTTGCTACATTGATTGGATTTTTTGTCTGGTCAGAGGTGCCAGATCTGATTTCTTTTATGGGAATGTCTATTATTATTCTCAGCGGCCTGTATGCAGTTTATCGGGAAACCCGAGTCAGGGTTATTCGATATTAGTGTGGGTCCCTGGTATTGCATTTATCCTGGGATATGGTCGCGATGGTAGACTAATTTTCTTCCTCACCCCAAGGGAAGTTTGTTTTAGAATAGTGGCCTATTCCCGGAAGCGATTCAAACGATAAACTAAGGTCGTAATACCATAAATCTGATACCGTAATTTCTGGGTCTGCGGCTCCCCTATTAAATTCCCTTATTAAGGGTTGTTCTTTTATTACCTTTTTTACCATCCTAATGAACACACAGTCTACGATCACAGAAAAATTACAGGCCCTGCGACCAGACCATCTTGAGGTTGTGAATGAAAGTAGTATGCATAACGTTCCTCCAGGTTCAGAATCCCATTTCAAGGTAACTATTGTGTCTTCGGAGTTTGCAGGAAAAATGCTTGTGGCAAGACATCGAATGATTAATCAGTGTTTGGCTGAAGAACTGTCTGGCGCGGTTCATGCTTTAGCATTACATACTATGACGCCGGATGAGTGGTTTGAGAAAGCAGGCCGATCTAATGATTCTCCTCCTTGTCTTGGTGGGGAGAAACCCTGACTTAATTGGTTGAAATGTGGCTCACTCATTGCAAGAGATCTTTTGGAAGCTGGCAATGACTGGTAAATGATTTTTCATGGAGGTGACTAATGTCATGGTGGGGTAAGGTTATTGGTGGAGCGTTAGGGCTTCTTATTGGTGGTCCTATTGGTGCCTTGTTGGGCGCATCGTTAGGACATAAGCTGGATTCGGAGTTCGCTGGTGCCGCTGATCGGTTTACTGCTTTTCCCGGAAATCAGGAACGTATCCAGGCGGCTTTTTTTACTGCAACATTTACCGTGATGGGACACGTTTCCAAAGCTGATGGACGGGTATCAGCCCATGAAATTTCCCTTGCGGAATCCGTAATGAGCCACATGCGGTTGGAAGACGCGCAAAGGAGAACGGCCATTGACCTGTTTAACAAAGGCAAGGAAAAGAATTTCGATGTAGACGCCGTGCTATTGCAGTTTAAACGGGAGTGTCGAGGAAGAACCACCGTCATGCAAATGTTTCTCGAAATTCAGATTCAGGCCGCATTGTCTGATGGTGATTTTGATCCTCGTGAAACTGTGGTGCTTGAAAACATCGCTTATGTACTCGGTTTTAGTCGGCAGCATTTGCAAAGTATCATTAACCGCATTCGGGGCGGAGGAGCAGTCAAATCGAGTGATAAACGCCTGGGGCTTTCTGATGCCTATCGAATTTTAGGGGTTACTGCGGATACACCAATGAGTGAGGTTAAAAAGGCTTATCGTCGATTACTCAGTCAAAATCATCCCGACAAGCTTGTCTCCAAAGGGTTGCCGGAAGAGATGATTAAGCTTGCCAATGAGAAAACCCATGAAATACGTGTGGCATGGAAGCGTATTCAGGACTCCGAAAAGTGACCCCCATTTTTTGGGTTGCTTAAGGAATATCCTGTTCTATTTTTACTACCGCTGGTAATAGAAACCCCACTATATTTCCTTTTCTATTCCTATTGTCTTTTACTGCTAATTCCTCGTTGGAAGACCAGCCAAGTGCATATTCACACACCTCTAATCAGATCGTTACCGCTCAGTGACGCTTGCCAGACTAATGTATGGTTAAAATTTGACGCTTTGCAGCCCTCTGGTTCATTCAAACTTCGCGGAATGAGCCATAAAGCCCTGATCGAAAAGCAGGAGGGTGCTCAAAAGTTTGTTAGTTCATCAGGGGGGAATGCGGGGTTGGCGGTCGCTTATGCAGGAATGGAGTTAGGTGTCCCAGTGTCTGTTTACGTGCCAGGAGGAACCAAAGCGGCCACTGTGGAGAAACTCAAGTTATGTGGCGCAAAGGTTGTGACAGTGGGTGAACATTGGGCTCAAGCTCATGAAGAATCGGAAAAAGAGCTGGATGACCCGGCCGCGGTATATTTTCACCCCTTCGATGATCACCTGGTTTGGCAAGGTCACTCGACCCTTGTTGATGAAGTGATGGAAGATGGGCTTAGACCCGATCTTGTAATTTGCTCTGTAGGAGGAGGTGGTCTGTTGTGTGGTATGGTTTCGGGGCTCCAGAACCATGGCTTGCATTCAACCGGGTTGCTAGGGATTGAAACCGTGGGAGCGGACTCTTTATTTCAATCAAGTGTTCGTGGGAAACATGTCGAACTCGCGAAAATAACCTCGAGGGCAAGTTCTCTCGGAGCAGTGAAAGTATGTAAAAAA
>JAALKB010000203.1 GCA_011088265.1 Gammaproteobacteria bacterium | reverse complement strand
TAAATAAGGCGCAAAGGACACGTCAACAAAGATCTCCCAACCAGACTCTCCCGTGTAGCTAATACGCTGGGCCCTTACCGGTATGGCTCCGAGATTGATTTCCTGGCTTGTGCTAAATGGAAATGCGTCATTTGATAGGTCTACATCAGCATATGCAGAAAGAAATGTCCGAGCCCGGGGCCCGCTGATTCCGAATGTCGCCTGGGAAGTGCTGATATCGGTGATGTTGACATCTAACTCTTTGGATCGATGTTTACGCAACCAGCCATGATCGGCGACCCCAGTCGCTGCGGATGTCATTACCAGGAAACGATCATGATGAAGACGAACCACCGTGACATCAGCCTCAATGCCACCTCTGTCGTTTAACCACTGGGTGTACACAACCCGGTTGTGTGGCACTGCGATATTATTGGTACATATTTTTTGTAGCAACCTCTCTGCGTCACTTCCTTCGACTAATAGTTTACAAAAAGGGCTCAGGTCGATGAGCCCACAATCACGACGTACCGCATGATGCTCTTTTTCCCAATAGGGAAACCAGCTTGTTCTGTTATATCCATATTCATATTCGGCCTGTACACCTTCGGGAGCGAACAACATTGGGCGTTCCCAGCCTGCAGATTCCCCGAATGCCGCTCCTGCTCGTTTTAACTGTTCATGAATGGGAGAACGGCGCAGCCCCCGCATGGTTTCCCGCTGCTTATAGGGCCAATGCATTGCATAGGTTTCCCTTAGGGTTTCGGGGCCTCTGTGGGCGAGGTATTCGGTATTCGATTGATGAGGCTGTATTCGGCGGATATCAACATCCACCAGATCACGGGGCGCATGGCCACGCAAAATCCACTGCGAAAGTACCATACCCGCGCCAGGGCCATTTTGAATGCCGCTTGAATTAAATCCGGCGGCAACGAACAGGTTATTGATATTCGGGTCT
This sequence comes from Gammaproteobacteria bacterium, assembly GCA_011088265.1. Classification (GTDB taxonomy): domain Bacteria; phylum Pseudomonadota; class Gammaproteobacteria; order Arenicellales; family Poriferihabitantaceae; genus WLWV01. Next base: position 5,898 of record JAALKB010000203.1, on the reverse strand, counting down.
TCCCCAAGATAATAACGACCATCCGGTGTATAGCCTTCTGGGCCGTTAAAAAAAGTTCGAATACCGGCATTTTCCAAAGCTGGTACTCTTTGGATGCATTTTTCCAGGACTGCATCCAGATGTCCATCCGGATAGGGGAGTTCGTCGAATTCAAAATCATGGGGAATCCCCTTAGGGGGGTTCCAGGCCATGCCATTGAGCTCGGCAAAGCCGATCATGAGCTTACCGGCATCTTCCTTATAATAGGCCTGTTCATCATAGACACGCAGCACCGGAGTTGGGTCGGTCAGGCCAGGGACTGGATCGGTAACAATATAAAAATGCTGATTGTGCTGGATGGGTAATCGGGTTCGATTCGATGCTGCAAAAGCTTGCCCCCAGATGCCAGTGCAGTTGACGACGTTATTTGCTTTGATGATCCCCTGTTCTGTTTCCACGCCGACAACCTGGCCATCTTCAGCCATGATACGAAGTGCAGCGGTGTTTTCGAATATCGATGCCCCCGCCATACGTGCTCCTTTAGCCAGAGCGATGGTGGTATCAATGGGGTTAGTTTGTCCGTCATTGGGAAAATGGATGGCTTCGAGAATTCCGTCGGTTTTTAGCAATGGCCATTGATAGCTCAATTCTTCCATGGTGAGTGTATGGACTTCAATGCCCTGACCAATGGCCACATCCTTTCGACGTCTCAGTTCTTCGCGCCTTCCGGGATTCATGGCAACCGCAGTGGCTCCCACCCGTTTAAATCCCGTTGCTTGTCCGGTTTCTTTCTCCAGATTACTCATTAGTTCAATGCCATAGCTGGCGAGTCGGGTGATGCACGGGAAGCCGTGGAACTGGCTCACCAGGCCAGCAGCATGCCAGGTTGATCCGGAAGTGAGCTGCTTGCGTTCAAGCAAAATCACTTCCTGCCCTTCCTTCGCCAGGTGGTAGGCCACGGAACAGCCGACGATTCCACCACAGATGATGACAGTTTCGGCATGGGAGGGAAGGACATGGGAAGGAGGGGAATGGGGCATGGATTGATCCGATAGGAGGAAAGCAATAAAGCTTCGACAAAGGGACAGTGATATTAACGTTGTATACCGCAGAAAGAAATCCACCCCCAATGAAAACTAAAATGCTGATGCGGGTGTAACTATCTCTTACTAAATCGCCATGAGACTTGCTGAAAGAATTGATTTTATATAACTGTTCGACATTTCTTTTGGTTTTTGGCTTTTTCAGCAAGAGGAAAAATAAATAGTGCTATATTTAATATAATACCTTGCATTACAAAGTATTATTGGTATGATGGCTCCCATGGAAAATATTACTTATCAAAAATGGTTGTCTCAATTCCGAAAGGGTTATCTGGAACTATGCGTATTGGTTGCACTGCGACAGAGAAAGTCTTCTTATGGTTTTGAATTGTTACAAACCTTTGAAAACGCCGGCCTGGAAATAAACGAAGGCACGTTATATCCGCTCCTCAATCGTATGCAGAAAAATGGATGGTTAACATCCCGATGGGAAACCCCTGTGGATAGTGGGCACCCCAGACGTTTTTACCAATTGAGTAAAGAGGGTAAGACGCTGATGTCTGCAATGCTGACGGCTTATCAGGACCATGAACACACACTTACTCAACTAAAGGAACTTAAATGAATAATCAACAATATATGAAAGCCCTTGAAAAAGCGTTAATGGGCCTGGACAAGAAAAGCCGTGAAGAGATACTGATGGAAATCAGAAGCCACATTGAGGAGTTGGGCGAGGATCAATCATTGGGAGACCGTTTCGGCCCAGCATCAGAATTAGCGCAGAAGTATCTCGAAGGAGAGCAGGTGGTAGTACCGCTAACAAAACGGGCGGCAAAGGTCGGCGGAAAAATAATGAGCGGGGTCGGGTTGACAATACTCCTGTTTGTGCTGATCGTGGGCATAACCACATGGTGGCTTTCTGCGGATGAATTCAATTACGCAGACGAAAATGCTCCCGAATTGGCCGTGAATAGTAGCAACTGGAAAGATCTCCCCTGGAGTTCTCCCATCCACATTAATGTGGATCAGTCCGAGGTTGTATTCTATTGGCATGATGAGCAATCCATGCGTTGGAATTGCAAACGCGACGTGACATTTCCAGAAGCAGTGGAGTCAGATGTAGAACAATCGGGTTCTGATCAGGTCGATTCAGGGAAGATCGAATTTAGACAGAACAGTTGTTTGGTGTTTTTACCTAACCAACCCTCGGTCATAGATTCAAAACAGGGGGGAGTAGTGATTGTTAGGCCGATCCATGATACTTCAATCAATCTGGACCAAAGTGGATTGCGTATCGCTGAGAATGGTGGAGAGTATCACTATGAAATCGCTGCACCGATTAGCAAAGTAGAAGCGTTTGTGTCTAACGAAAATGCTAAGACCAGTATAGTTATCAACGCAAAGCAGTCATCAGTTTCTCATTATTGATTTTTGCTGGATTGATCTTTCCTGGCTGTCTCGCTAATCGGATTTGTTAGCTAGACAAATCGGGAACGCCAAAGCCGATAGCGTAGAGAATTGCGCTATCGGTTTTCCGATGGGTTTGTTATGGATTTGCCATTTTTTCACATAGTTTTTCCAAGGTTTTCTCTTATTTCCCCTCTTGTTTCCCTCTGGTTTTTTTCATTAAGAAGCTATTCCTCGGTTGAGGAGTGCTAGCGCGTTAAATTTTTCAGCCAGGGGAGACTATCCAGGAAAATAGTCCTCTGGTAAGAGACCATGGCTAATAAGATACAACAGTAAACTGACGGTTAACACTGATATCACAGTGGAGATGAGCACACTGGCGGACGCCCGTTCCACCCAGCACTGGTATTGCTGGGCGAGAACAAAAACGTTAGTTGCGGTGGGAAGTGATGCGAGCAACACCGCGGAAAAAACCCAAAGCGGATCAAAGTCTCCCACCAGGCTGAGTGCGAGATACATGGCCAGTGGATGCAAAATCAGTTTGGTCGGGACCACATAGCTCAGGGATCCGGGTATTCGATTTAGAGGTCTAAGCGCCAGAGTCACCCCCATGGCGAACAGGGCGCAAGGTGCGGCGGATTGGGCGAGATAGTCCATTAGTTGGGAAAGCGACTGAGGGAGAGAGAGCTGAAAATAAGCTGCGAGTACTCCGAAAATCGTTGCAATAATGAAAGGATGTAGCAAAATACTTTTTATGACCTGGACAAAGAGTCTGTGAGTCTCTTTGGAGCGTTTACCAGAGATTGCCATTAAGCAAGGTGCGATGCTGAAATGCATAACATTCTCAAAACAGAAAATCAGGGCCACTGGGATAGCCGCTTTTTCTCCCAGGGCTAATATGGCAAGAGCAGGCCCCATGTAGCCGATATTGCCGTAAGCGCCTGCAAGGCCCTGGATGGTGGAGTCAGCAATATTCCTTTGGGTAGTAAAAAATCCGATTGAGAATACGAACAGGAATACCAGGAAGGTGACTGCAATATTGGTAACGATAAACTCCCAGCTCGCGAGTTGCTCAATAGGTGTTTTGGATAGTATGCGGAAAAACAGTGCGGGTAGGGCACGATAGATGATGAAGGTGTTTAGCCAGCCCAGCGCCTCCAGGGATTGCCCGGTGATCTTTGCACTTAGATAGCCTAAAAGAATAAGGCCAAACAGAGGAAAGATGAGGGAAAATATTTCTAGCATTGAACATCCACTGGGTGGAATATGTTATGGGTTAATTTATAGATCGGCACGATAGGGATAGACAATAAGGGTAAACCATAAGAAGGGCAAACCATAAGGTAGGCAATCTGAAATCGATTGTTCAATGTGGTAGTCAATACCAGGGCCACAGTCATTTATGGGAAAGCAAGCATCGCTATGGAAAATAGGTTAACGCCTTCTTAAACGCCTGATGTCCAATTTTATAGCCCATGATCCTACCGGGAATATCGTCGGCGGGTGGATGAATGCCACCATAAATCCGGGAAATACTGCATTCGTCCGCAGCATCCTGATACGTCGCCCACTGTAGCTGGAAAGACTCAGACGGCCCTCTTTCAAAATGAAGATATTCATTCCTGGGGATTCGGAAAAACGCATATCCTCCAGGAAAAAATTTTGAGCCTGTAACAAGGCTCAATACTTCAGCGGCTGCCCGGCTATAAGTACTGTGGCCGGACACATAACCAGCGAAGGGAGGAGTGACAAAATTGGGGCGTTGATAAGGCCACCAATCCCCGCAGAGAATCCAATCGACTCCACTGGTGTCTTTTTTCGGGTCTTCGATGAATTTCGGGCCACGCCAACTCCTGACTGCGATTTTATGGAGGTTGGCGTTGTTTCTGCCTCCCAGATGAGCGTGTCGTTCACCATGGACAAGAGACGCCTCGTCGATAATTTCAATTAAATTGGGTACTAGGGTAATGCCTTGGGGATGGTAATTTGGTAAACCAGCGTCTGAGCTTTGTCCCCGATCACAGAGATACCGTATCGCTGACACAGGGCGAGGGTAGTCATACCAACCTTTATTGCTCCATGCAGCAATCGCCACGTCGTGCATCGCTCCTCCCAGAGCTAAATATGCCCGTACATCCCATTCCAAATCCTCCATCAATGGACCTTTTCCCTGGAAATATTTTTTCCCCCTTAGATTATCGATAACATAATTGAGCATCAAAAACCAATGTCCAGGTGGCGTCTCAGAGTTTGGACCATCCGCCCAAAACTCAGCGAGTACCCGATAATAATCACCAGCATATACCAATTGGGGCGCATAGGGTTTTCCCGTTACGGGGTTTTTTTCGTGACCATTGCCGTCGTTAGTGCCAATGGTATTGTTACCTCGCGCTCCGGGACTAATGTCAATAATAACCCGGTCTTTGGGATCCAGTTCGCTGCTATTTTGAATTACTGTGCCAAAATCGTTTTTGTAGCGTTGTGAGGATGTCGGATCATCACCAAGTAGTGGGGGTGCGCCGGGGTTTAAATAAACCCGATATGTATTTCCATCCCGCTCATATTCTTCCATATCTTCTTCAGTTAGCGAAAATGGAATGACGTTACCCCATTCCGGTCCTATAAACGGCGGATAATTCTCAGCTTGTTCTCCAGACTGTCCCACAAACATAGGAATATGCAGCGGTTGCCAACGATTAGGATCTTCCATCTGTGGATTACCCGAGGCCTCAGGGTCGAGGCTCAAATTGACGGGGGTATAGTGGCGGTTGACATAGTCGTTCTGCTCATTGGATCCATCGTTGAGGCCATGCTCTATGATGGATTTGGCGATGCGTAATCCAAGCCCCGCAGGGGTATTTGCTGTTTCATCGACGAAGCCGGTATCGTATCCAAGTTCAGCCATTTTACGATTGGCAGAGGATTCAGTCTGAATATGATTGGGTGAATGCCGAAAACGCCACATAATAAGCCGATAGGCGGCGTAACTCATGGTCTGTTTACGGTCATCATCAATACGGTCATCGTCAATATGACTGGAACTGATCTTTTCATCGTGAATCACTGCTTTTGCATTCGTATCGTATGCGGCCCAGGCATCCCACATGGCGATAGAGAAGTGATACAGGTTACGGGCATGCACAGTGGGTCGGGCAGTATCCAGTCGGATTCCCCAGAGCAATTGTTCGTTCCACATACGGGCAATGGATTTTTCAGATTGCGCTGGGGCGGGAGGCGATACCAGAGTGAGACAAATTAGGCATAGTGAATAAAACAGAAACCACGAAAATGTTTTCGAATTCTTTTTGGTTGCATGTGCCTGGGGGGATACAAATTGGATTTGCCCCGATTTTGATTTCACACACTCTGGAATCAAAGCTTTTAAACCGTCTCTGGATAAATTTGGTGTGGCGAAAGAAGATGCTTCAATGGTCATGGTGAATGGGAAAGATACAGCTTTTTATACTGA
>JAALKB010000202.1 GCA_011088265.1 Gammaproteobacteria bacterium | reverse complement strand
AATCCGTCTGCTCAACGGGCGGGAGAGGATATCCTATTATTTTCCAATTGAATACCCAGTAGGCCAAATTATTTATATAAAATCTGGAATAATCGTGTAAGGCGTTGAATAAAAGTAGCTATTTATTTTTCCTTTGTCTTGAGTTTTAGAACCCATGTTATTTTTTATGTTTTTCCTCAATTAGTCCGTTTCATGATGAGCAAAAACACTATCCACAATGCTTCCTCTGATAGCTAACGAGCCCGTCGGGCAAGTCTGTATTGGACGCATGTAGCCCCCATCTAGTATGATCGCCCCATCCGGATTCGAGGCCTTTCCCTCTTAAGTTGCAAACCAATTTAGGGAAGACAGATCGTCATTAAAATCGATCAGTGGTAGTTGGTTTTCGACTTTTATGAACCAGGTTTGGTGTCCATTGTTGATTCAATGCACCGGCACCTGTCCGCATACTAAATAATATTTTCTTGATAATGAACGAATTAGAACAAACAATTCTTACTGCATGGGACAATCGTGCAGAGATTACCCCGACCAGTGTGTCACCAGAAATAAAAAAAGCAATTCTGGACTCAATTCAGTTACTGGATTCCGGTAAGTCCCGGGTGGCTGAGCCCACTGAAAACGGCTGGCGGGTAAATCAATGGTTAAAAATGGCCGTTCTCCTATCTTTTAGAATTGAGGACGACCAGGTGATGTCGGACGGATTCACCCATTATTACGATAAGGTCGAATCCAAATTTCAGAATTACACTAAGGAAGATTTCGAACAAGGTGGCTTTAGGGTTGTTCCGCCGGCAGCGGTGAGAAAAGGAGCCTATATCGCCAGCAATGTGGTCCTAATGCCAAGCTACGTCAATATCGGAGCTTATGTTGGCGAGGGGACCATGGTCGATACCTGGGCAACCGTTGGTTCCTGTGCGCAAATCGGTAAAAACGTACACTTGTCCGGTGGGGTTGGCATTGGCGGCGTGTTGGAGCCTTTGCAGGCTGCCCCAACTATTATTGAAGATAATTGCTTTATAGGCGCCAGAAGTGAGGTCGTTGAAGGGGTCATCGTTGGTAAGGGCGCGGTTATTTCAATGGGGGTCTACATCGGTCAAAGTACTCGTATCCTTGATCGCGCTACTGGGGAAATTTCCTATGGGCATGTTCCCCCCGGGTCCGTGGTCGTATCTGGATCAATACCTTCTAACGATGGAACTCATAGCCTTTATTGCGCTGTTATTGTTAAAACTGTGGATGAAAAAACTCGCAGTAAAGTAGGTATTAACGAATTATTAAGAAATATCTAGGGAGCCCGTCCCTGCGTAGACCCGAACGATAAAATTGGGAAGAGGAACAATCAAAATCGAGGTACGAAACGCCCATAATAGAGACTATTGCGACGTTTCCCAACGAGAAGATATTGTTTCTCGCTCAAGATGATCATTCACAACCTCTGCACAGGTACCCTGACACTGGAATTCACCGCGCAGATATCCGTTGGGGAACACAGTGATACCTTCCAGCGGGCACCCCTCTTCTTCTACATTGACACTTGATCTTGATATGATAAGCCAACTATTGCCAACTATTGCCAATAGTTGGTCGTAAGCCATCGTGGTTCATAGCCTATCTTCATACTTATCCAGATGTCAGATTCTCAGGCGGAGGATCCCGGAGAAAGGCACAATATGACAGCCAGATAACAACCGGATAATAACCAGATAGCGACCAGTCAGCGCGCCTCTTCTGAAATGGATGGGAACTCAATTCCTATTCCAGCTCCTCCCAGCGAACTTTGAAAGATGTGTAAGGATCCACGATACTTCTGTATGATCTCGTTGGCAATACACAAACCAATTCCCTGCCCTAGCGCTTTTTCGTCGACCCGACCTCCTCTTTTTAGAACAATGTCTCTTTGATCCTGGAGAATACCAGTTCCATCATCTTCAATCCGTATGGTCACGCCAGCACGTCTTTCTTCATCCAGGCTCAGCGTCCGGATTCGACAAACCACTCTACCCCTGCACCACTTAAATGCATTATCCATAATATTGCCTAACATTTCATAAAGATCATCCTGGTCTCCATAAAATACCGCCGCATCATCAAGATCCCACTCCATGGAAATGTGTTTATCAGCATAAACCTTATCGAGGGAAAATCCAATTTTTGTTGCGATAACACAAATATCCAGTGGTGTATAAAAGGTAGTTAGCCCGGTGGGTGCTGCCCGATTTAGTTGATATTCAATAATACTCTGCATTCTATCCATGTGCTTGAACAGGGAGTGATCCTGATGAGGCTGCCTATTCAGACCATTTCGCACAACCGCAAGCGGTGTCTTGAGGCTATGGGCAAGATCCCCCAAGCTATTTCGATAGCGAATAAGATTGAGTCTTTCGTTTTCAATGAATAAATTAATACGTCGGCTGAGTTGATCAATTTCAACTGGATATTCGCCAGTGATTTTTTTCTGCTGTCCACGTTCAATCGAATCAAGTTCTTCCGTAACCTTTTTTAGTGGGATAAGACTCCATCGCAACGACATAATCTGAATAATCAATAAAAGCCCAGCCGCGAGGCCCAACCAAAAGGCTAGCTCTTTTCGGTAGGAGCGGATAACTTGTAGGTATTTTTGGCTTTCATTGATGATGATCAAAGTAAGACGTTGATCTGGCGCATTCTCCATTTCCCAAGCGATTCCAAAACTGTAATAAAAGTCCCCCTCAAACTCATCACCTACCTGAAAAAATGAAGATTCCCCAGGTCTCATAAACAGCAAATCATTAAACTCTAATCCCAGGGAGGAATCGGATCGCCATAGAGTATTCATCTTTGGATCAAGAATCAGCGCATAAAGCCTGGAAGCTGGTGAAGATAAGCGGCTCTCAGGCAATTGGCCAGGAATCATCACCTGCCCATCAGCATCCAGTTCAATGGCGCTAAGTAATGCATAAACCTGGGCGACGAGTTCATTTTTTTGGGAGCTTTGGGCGCTAGACACAAATGCGCGATCCAGTGCAATACCTGCCAGACCGAGAAATATAATCAACATCACGGTAACCGTGATCAGCGTACGTTTGGTAAGGGATAAACTACCCAAGGGAGGTTGTCCGGTAAATCGCCCCGTAAATTACCGAAGAAATCAAGAATACGAGATCAGGCGATACCCCCGCCCTCTTAGTGTTTCTATGGGAGTCAAGGTATTATGCGGATCAATTTTTCGCCTCAATCGACCAATAAACACCTCGATTACGTTGCTATCACGATCGTCGTTTTCATGATAAAGATGATCAGTGAGCTCCATTTTGGAAAGGACTTTTCCAATATTCATCATTAAGTAGTGCAACAGGCGATATTCGAAAGCAGTGAACTCAAGAGTAACCCCATCCACAGAAACTTTCTGGGTAATCGTATCCAATTCAATTGGACCATTTTTAATGACAGCACTAGCATGTCCCGAAGAACGACGAATAAGGGCCGCGACTCTGGCTTCCAGTTCCTTAAAGTGAAACGGTTTTGTTAGGTAGTCGTCCGCTCCTGCTTCCAGTCCCTCGACCTTTTCCTGCCATCGTGATCGTGCGGTAAGAATTAAAATAGGAAAGGATCGTTGTTCGTAGCGAAGTTTTTTAATCATTTCAACCCCTGAAAGCACAGGAAGCCCGACATCGACGATGGCGAGGTCAATGGGATACTCCGTGCCATAAAAAAAACCATCCTGGCCGTTTTCCGCGTAATCAACCACGTATCCAAGCTCCTTGAAACGGGACACCAATTGCTCACGGAGGGCCTGATTATCTTCAACAACCAGCAACCGCATCATTCCAAACGACCCAAATTTGGTTTTGTGGGATCGATGTTAATCACCTTTACCCTGCCTTTCTTATTGAGCAGTTTGAACCGAAAATATTGGAATCCCGACTCATCTTCCCGGGGACTGGCATCGAGAATTCGCCATTGGTTTGCCCTACGAATCTGATTAGCGATTTCTTCGATGCTCGCTCCTGTCCCATCTACACCAGTTTTGGCTGCATCAAGGGCATGACTAGAACCTGCTCCCCCTATTATGAACAACAGTAAAATACCGAATAATAACCGAATTGGTTTACGAAAATAAGTCAAGTGTCTGGATTAATGAGTAAATAGAAATTGTAGCATCTCAACTGATCCGGCAAAAGCAAGGGAACGGGTCTGGATCCGAAAAAAAACGCTCTTCGAATATTCAGACCAGTCCCTTGCTGATATCCCCATCAGAAAATTGGACATTACTCAACCGGAGAAACGTTTACACTCACGGTAATCCGATTGCCGGGGTGTCGCTGGGTGTGGGTGTTATAAATATTTCCATTATATCGATACTGAACATCGTAGCCAGATAACTGTTGCTCACTGTGATATTGATCAACGACTTCGCAACGTTTTTCATAGTGAACCCGTTCATTATGTCGCCGTTTCGATGCGTTTACATCCCGGCCAACAGAACCACCAAGCACAGCTCCAGCAACCGTCGCTACATCACGACCTCTTCCCTTACTGAACTTATTGCCGATTGCCGCGCCAATAATCGTACCGAGAATCGTTGAGGTATGAGATCGATGTCCACTTTGACTCTGCACTACCCGCTCATTCCAACACTGTTCTATGGGTTCGTTAACCTGAACGGTACGATAGACGGGATTCGCGCTGATGACCACCGCCTCGTCCAAATAGCTGCCGGCATTAGCGAATGCCATACCGGGAAGTATTGATGCTCCGGTAAGTAAAAAAATAGAGGGAACAGCGAGCCTTTTTAACACGGGTTTGATTTTCATGAGTATCGCTCCAGTTTGAAGAAGTGTTCGATACCTACTATACCTGGATGGAATGAATCCATACTGAATGGTTTATGAACCAATGCTGAACGGTGTTGCTACATCACTGTTGACCACATCTTGCGAGGCTTCAATACTTCAACAAGCTTGCATGATACCGAGTTAATCAAACAATAACCCTACCAGGAACACTCAAGGCACAGTCGAAAAATAATGTCGGGAATAAGCAGGCCCGGAAACAAAACCAGGATTCAACATACGAACATCATTAACATAAAAAATGCCGACTGATTTAGTCAAAAATCAATCGGCACCTATCAGATTTCCTTTTCTTTTTGAGAAAAGGCTGGTTATGAAAAGCGACTAGTTTTGAGACGTCTTCACTTCCAGCAATTCGATGATGAATATCAGGGTTGAATGTGGTGCGATCAATTCGCCCGCTCCTCGCTCGCCATATGCCAGCTCCGGCGGCAATACCACGGTCCACTTATCTCCAGCCCGCATGAGCTGTAGCGCCTCTCTCCATCCCTCAACGATCCCACTCAAAGAAAACGTTGCCGGTGAGCCGCGTTCATAGGAACTATCAAAAACCGTTCCGTCAATCAACGTCCCCTCATAATGCACCACAACCGTATCGCCTACCCCTGGTTGTACCCCGGAACTATCTCCAGCATCTAATACTTTATATTGCAATCCACTATCGGTAACAGTGACCCCTTGTTTTTTTGCATTTTCAGCTCGAAATATTTCTCCTGGTTTTTTAAACGCGTCTGCTTCCGCAGCCAGCTTCTGCATTTCCAGCTGCTGCATATTCGCAATCACCTGGTTAGCTTCCTCATCTGTAATCAGTGGTTGTTGATTTTTTAGCATTGCTATAATACCTTCCGACAATGCCTCAATTTCTACACCACTTTTGGGATCGAGAAACTGTGCTAGTATTTGTTGGCCTACCTTCATACCCACAGAATAGCTGAACTTCTTCGTTTCGGTATCCAGACTGTAATTCTCATCCGCAAAAGACAATGAAGCGACGAGGCATCCACCTAAAATCGACATTGTCACTAACGACTTTTTAAACATAACATTTCCTATATAAGTTAATAAATAATTAGGCATTCCGATCCCTACAATCCCAGGACCGAAAAACCAGAACACGAAACAAACAATAAATGGATCCAGCTAACTCTGGATTATCCGCGGACCATTCCATCTTTCCAAGGAGCGATTGTAAGGCAACTCAGACATTTTCGAAAATAGCCAATGCATCCTCAACCCGTTTAGCAGTGAGGATTTCCAAATCGAAACTTTCTGCCTTCGGTCTATTTGCATGGGGAATCAAAGCCCGTTTGAATCCAAGTTTTTCAGCTTCCTTCAACCTATCAAGACCACGTTGCACCGGCCGAAGTTCACCGGATAGGCCGATTTCACCGAAAATAACCAAGTCATTCCCCACTGCACGGTTTTTTACACTGGACAGAATCGCCATCAACAAAGCAAGATCAGCACCGGTCTCGGACACCTTTACCCCTCCAGCCACGTTGGTAAACACATCGTATCCGTTTAACGATATACCAGTATGCCGATGAGCGACAGCTAACAACATGGCAAGACGGTTTTGCTCTAACCCCACACAAAGTCGTCGTGGGTTAGCCAACGCGCTATCGTCAACCAGAGCCTGCACTTCAACCAGCAAAGGTCTGGTTCCCTCCTGAGTCGCGAGCACCACGCTACCAGGTCTGGATGCACCGTGTCGATTAATAAACATGGCGGAGGGATTGGTAACATCTTTCAGTCCCTGTTCTGTCATAGCAAACACTCCAATTTCATTAACCGCCCCAAAACGATTTTTTATCGCCCGAATCATACGAAAACTACTCGAACTGTCACCTTCGAAATAGAGCACGCTATCCACCATATGTTCCAGGATACGCGGACCTGCCAAAGCCCCTTCTTTAGTTACGTGGCCAACGAGGATCACACAACACCCGCTTTGCTTGGCATATCGAACCAATCTCGCAGCACTATCACGCACCTGAGAAACACTTCC
>JAALKB010000201.1 GCA_011088265.1 Gammaproteobacteria bacterium | reverse complement strand
ACACTATACCCCACCCTCTTTCCCAACACGACGCTCTCCCGATCTCAGAGCAAAAATGGTGGCGGTGGCATTACAGCCCGCTCCTGTCACCAGATTTGCCTCGCGAATCAGATCGCGATTGATTTCGGGTATGCGTAGACAAACTGTTCAAGGTATTCCGGGCAGGTATGAGGTTGCTTATAGAAGCGTTCGAAAGAGGCGGCGTTATTGAGTCGAAAATCACCACTAAGATCAACGATTCTGGGCGCAAGTGCGCGATACTTTTCGATGCTATTCATGGCGTGGCCATGGGGTAAACTAAGAAAAATCAGATCACAGTTCGTGAGTTCAGCGATGGCGCAAAACTTAATGGAAGTGGATTTTCTTAGATTGGGATGTACCTTGCTTACCGGTTTACCTGCAAACCGTTCTGAAGTCACCTGATGAATATGGACATTGGGGTGATCAAGCAACAGTCGCACCAATTCGCCACCACCGTAGCCACTTGCGCCGACGATCGAAACCGAAATGGGCGGAACCGAAATGGAAACACTCTGGGTCATAAAACTAGACTAGGGAAACGTGATGAATGATTATGTTCGTGCGCTGGAAAGCACGAAGTCGATGACTTTGTCGGGAATGTTAACCCCCGTAGTGTCGATGCTATTGCGAAACTCCATGGTGTAGTTCACTTCGTTCACTAACAAACCCTCTTCGGTTTCAAAAAGATCCACTGCTAATACCCCGCCGCCCACTGCCTCTGCCGCCGCGACACAAATGTCTGCAAGTTCGGGGGTGATGGGGCAATTACTGGCGCTAGCGCCTCGGGCAGTGTTGGTAATCCAGTGTTCTGAGCTTCGATAAATAGCCGCAATGCATTCTCCACCGACGACAAAAGCGCGAATGTCCCGACCTTTCTTGGCAATGTATTTCTGAATAAAGAAAATGGAATGATGATAACTACCGAGAACCGTTTTATGCTCGAGTATGGTTTCTGCGGCGTCCCGGTCATTAATCTTGGAGAGTAATCGACCCCAGGAGCCAACTGCTGGCTTAAGTACAACGGGATAGCCCAGCTCTTCAATTGCCTCAAGAGCGGATGTCTCAGGAAGCGCGGTGCGCAGGTCGGGCTGAGGGACGTCATGATCTTTCAACGCAACCGCGGTGAGTATCTTATCGCCGCAGGTGAGGGAGACGTCATAGGTATTAACACAGGGAATTCCCAGACTTTGGAAAAGTCGAAGTGCATGCAGTGCCCGGGAATGATTGATGCTGCGCTCAACGATGACATCCACCTCAGGTTTGGCGGTTAGGTCGAAGGTCATCTCTCGATCATCGAGCATCACCAGCTCGACATTGGGGCGTTTTTTAAACTCGGTAACGAGAAGCTTTTCTTCTTTTCGAATGAGGGAGTGTAAAAAGCCGACTCTTATTGTCCCCAATCTTCTTCTGCCTCCGGCGCGACTTCAATTTTTAAGGGGTCGATGCTAGTGACTTCCAATTCAGTGCCACAATCGTCGCACTCTAATAGTTCACCTTTAAGGGTATCGGCTCCAAGTGACAGATCGTTGTCACAGACAGGACATTGACTCATGTGTATTTACTCTTTTTGGTTTTCCAGAATGATTTGAGGATCTATGCCTGAGCTTTTCATCCCATAAACTTTTTATCCCATAACAGTGGGGTTAACAATGGAGCATTTTGAATGACAGTACTCATTGGCTGGTTTTCTGAATGGGTTGTTCAGGCAAGAAAACTGCACCTGAAATGTACCGCTAGTGTGTTGATTTCACAACATTTCCAGAGCTGAAATCTTAATGATATTTGCGAAAGTTTACTCATTACTCACCATTATTGACCAAAAGAGCCCCAGGATTCATTACTATCAACAATATTTATAAAATCCATTGTATATTGATTATCAAATATGGGTGGAAAATATTATGATTACGCATAATAATTTTAACGACTTTGGCAACACTGTTTTATGACTAATAATCAATCGATTGATCTCTCCAAACACGGAATTACCACTACCTCCGAAATCGTCTACAACCCATCTTATGAACTGCTTTTCGCGGAAGAGACCAAAGAAGAGCTTGAGGGGTATGCCCGGGGGCATCTTACGGAATCCGGAGCCATTGCGGTAGACACGGGGATATTTACCGGTCGATCTCCCAAAGATAAATACATTGTGCAGGATGGCACCACTAAAGATACTTTTTGGTGGGCTGACCAGGGCAATAACGACAACAAACCCTTAACTCAGGCTCACTGGGAAAGCTTGAAATCCCTCGTCACCAATCGTCTAAGTGGGCAGAGACTGTTTGTCGTGGACGCGTTCTGTGGAGCGAATCCCAATACCCGACTGAGTATTCGGTTTATTGTTGAGGTGGCATGGCAGGCACATTTCGTGAAAAATATGTTTATTCGCCCTAACGATGATGAGTTGGCAAATTTTGAACCTGATTTCGTTGTCCTGAATGGCTCACAGACCCGGAATTCAGACTGGGAGTCCATGGGAATGAACTCGGAAAATTTTGTGGCGTTTAATCTTACCGAGAAAATGCAGCTGATCGGTGGAACCTGGTATGGTGGAGAGATGAAAAAAGGAATGTTCTCTGTGATGAACTATTTGCTGCCTCTAAAAGGAATGGCCTCCATGCATTGCTCGGCCAATGTTGGAGAAGACGGTGATACAGCCATTTTCTTCGGTTTGTCTGGAACGGGCAAGACCACTCTGTCCACTGACCCCAAACGCAAACTCATTGGTGACGATGAACATGGATGGGACGATGATGGCATCTTCAATTTCGAGGGAGGGTGTTATGCCAAGACCATTGATCTGAGCGAAGAGGCAGAACCGGATATTTATCGTGCCATAAAACGGGACGCATTGCTGGAAAATGTCATGGTGAATGGCCAGGGAGAAATCGACTACTCCGATAGTTCAAAAACCCAGAACTCCCGGGTGTCCTATCCCATTTATCACATCGACAATATTGTTAGCCCAGTTTCCAGGGGCGGTCATGCTACCAAAGTCATTTTCCTTTCTGCGGATGCGTTCGGCGTACTTCCACCGGTTTCCCGGCTTACACCCGAACAGACAAAATACCATTTCCTTTCCGGCTTCACAGCCAAGCTCGCGGGTACGGAAAGAGGAATCAATGAACCAACTCCTACATTTTCTGCCTGTTTCGGTGCCGCCTTCCTGAGCCTCCATCCAACCAGGTATGGCAAAGAATTAGTAAAGAAAATGGACATGAATAACGCCCAGGCTTATCTGGTTAATACGGGATGGAATGGGAGTGGCAAACGCATTTCCATTAAAGACACCAGGGCGATTATTGATGCGATTCTGGACGGGTCCATCGAACAGGCAGCGTTCTCTACGATCCCCTATTTTAATCTGGCGATCCCTTCCTCCGGACTTAATGGTGTGGATTCCGGGATTATTGATCCCCGTGATACCTATGAAGACCAGGAGCAGTGGAGTAAAAAAGCGACCCATTTAGCGGGCCTTTTTATTAAGAATTTCGAAAAATACGCGGACAATGAAGAAGGTAAAAAGCTAGTAGCCGCCGGCCCGGTTTTGTAGAACCCCACTGATCTTTGGGAAAACCCTTTAAACAAAGACATCCATGGAAATCTCTGTCAGGAAAAGCACTCGTTCATCAAAGGATTTCGGTTAAAGGGATACCCGGTACTATTGAAACGATTTCATGAGTCCTGATGATCAGCAAACTCCCCCTCTCACACACCGTGAGGTGCAATGGTAATAGGGGGTTGCCTCAATATTGATAGGTTGCCGTCGTGCAATGGTTATGCCTGACTCCTGTCTGGTGGGGTGATTCCGTTAACGTGGTCGTAAACCAAAACCCAATGAAAACCTAATGAAAACCCAATGCTGTCAACCTCTTTATAACCTTTTTGTGGGTGTCCGGGTTTAGCTGTTCTTAAGAAAATCTACAAAGTGTTTGATCAAGCCGTGTTTCGGTGCATTGGAAGGCCAGACGGCAAATGTGGCGACAGGGTCTGTGATCCAGTCGGGAAGGAGGTGCACGAGGTTTCCTTTAACAATATCTGGTTCAGCAATTAACTCAGGTACGATGGCGATTCCGGCCCCGGCACGGGTTAATTGTGACAAGGCTTGTACGTTATTTACGCTAATTCGAGAGTTCTGCTTTGACACTAGTTGACGTTTACCTGCTTTGCAAAATGTCGGTTTTTTTCTCCATACTGGCGCCAGTTCCAACCAATCCCAATCGCTTAGCTCGCTGGGTGACAGTGGTTTCGGTCGGGTTTTGAGGTAGGAAGGGGCGACAACCAGTTGCCGATGGATGTCGAATAACTTTATCGATTTGAGTGAGCTGTCTTTCAACTCTCCTACTCGAATGGCGACATCATATCCATCGTTAATTATATCTCGTCGGTCATCAGAAAAATCTACCGAGAGATTCACCCGAGGGTAGCGTATGGTGAATTCGGCCAATTGATCCATTAGATTCGATGGTGCCAGCACAGCCGGTGCGGTTAGGCGTAGAACACCGGAAAGCTGGTGTGTCTGATTGGCAATATGTTGAAGACCAGCTTCAGCGGCATTGATCATGTTGTGCGCAGCGGCAAGTAAGCATTTGCCATCTTGTGTCAGTGTCAATTTGCGGGTAGAGCGATAGAGAAGCGCGGTACCGAGCCGTTCCTCGAGCTGGCCTACGTGATGGCTGACCACGGAAGGAGATAGGCGCAGCGCCTTGGCTGCGCCGCGAAATGATCCGTGGTCAACGGTCTTTGCGAAAATCGCAATTTGGCGTAGTTCATTCAACATTATGCCAATAATCCAAACAATAAAATCTAATAATACTATCTTATCAATCAATAAAAAAGTATCTATAGTCTCTCCTCGATGAAAGCTTCTGGAGCTTCACACATCCATTTCAATATTATTTAGGAAAGAATCATGAAATTATTCAAAGCGTCTCTGACCGTAATTGCATTACTTCTTGGGTCGATAGGAAGCGCCGCTATGGCGGACGACAAGAAGGTGGTCCAGATATTCTACGACCTTTTGAGCAACCCAGCCTCTGAGCAACACGCAACAGCTTTCAAAGGAATCGCTGCTGAAAACTGGGAGAGTCTCGGCGACTATTCCGGTGCAAACAAAACCATAGACAAATTTCTGGGTCAAGTCGGTGGGTTTGGCAAACTGATTCCAGATCTGAATTGGAAAGTAGAGCAGATGATTCAGGAAGGAAATCAGGTTGTTGTAAAAAGCCGTGCAACTGGTATCCCGGTAGGGCCTTTATTTGGTGTTGATGGCAAAGGGAAGGGCTTTGATATTTTGACCATCGATATACATACTGTCGAAGATGGTAAAATCGTCCGCTCTTATCACGTCGAAGACTGGCGGGTGCACTGCGTCAGTTGAGCGCAGAGTAAAGGCTATAGCTCATTGGAGAATACCAGACATTATGAAACGCCTTATAATTGCCGGATGTGTATCTATGCTCTATGGTTTGTGTTTGCCTTTGCATGCGACAGAACCAGGGATATGTGTAGCAGAGGCGGACAAGCTTTCGGTTCAACAACTTGAGCCGATCTCCTTACCACAAAGAGAAGGGCCGCGTACACGAACAAGTGGCCGGGTTCCCCATGTCCAAATTGGGGTAAAGGCGGTACCGTCGGTTAATCAGGAATTGCGCCGATTGGCCTTCTCCTTGCCTGATGTTGAGAAACGGCCAACGATTGTTTCTCTTCCCGGAACAGATGGGATGTGGTTAAACGATCTGCTACCTATTGTGAGTCCCAAAGCCATTGTTGCCGGTCGTGAATTTGCGCATATTCATACAGATGGAAGTTTGCATGCACCTCTGCCGTATCGACGTGCACTGGAATTAACCAGCAAGGGCTGGGGAGAACGACATCCCTGGGCAGATAAAAGAGACGGCTGGGAGGGGCTTGTGATGCTCTATACACCTCGCTCATTGGAAGAGCTAACAATCACTTTTCAGCTGATTCTCGAATCCTACAACCATATTACCGGGAAAAGCCTTGGAGTGTCGGATTGTTAGGAAGAGCTAAAAAGGCTAAAAAGGCACCAGGATATCCCTCTGTTGAGGTCTTCAATTTAGTAGAACTATTTTTGATTATGGCAGCGGCATTCCGATCACTGTCTCATGTCTCAATGGGAGAACATGATGAATCGCAGAAACCTACTTGCTACTTCTATTGGTGCCGTTTCGGCTTTTTCGTCTAACCAGCAAACCCGGTCGCTTGTGACCGAATGGTTTATATCGTTTTATTCCTTTGGTGTGTCTCCCAATGACTCTCTTATCACGCTCTAACGGTTATCATTCCCGAAACCATTAATGATGAATTAGAAGTTTCGCTTCCAGCCAAAGAAAACGGCTTTTTCCTGATCGGCATCGGGTTGTGATGCAGGGTTTTTGGTATAGGAAAGATGGGTAAACAGGTTGTTGTTTCTGTTCACTTCATAATTGTAGTAGGCCTCAAAGATTTTTTCCTGATCGCCATGCTCAAATGACAATCCAGTACTTTCAAAACCGATGGCTCCGGTTCCCCTGTCCTGGCTCACTGGAAGGGTTAGCGTTGCCGAGCCTCCGATGGTTTGCAATGGACTGCTGTAGGAAAGCCCCATGGAATCTTTGTTGGTGAATACGTTGTCCATTAGCATTCCAACGGCATATCCTTCCGTTCGGATAGTTGAGAAATCAGTTAACAAACTGTTTCTGCTTTCTTCTACGGTGGAAACTCCCTGGAAGAATCCACCAAGAAAAGAAATATTATCAGTTACGTTATAGGCCCCGTTTAGTCCCAGATAATAAGTACTGGTATTATCAACACCGAGGACGCTATCCGAAGATCCTCCCAGCAGACTACCCTGTT
>JAALKB010000009.1:9282-39719 GCA_011088265.1 Gammaproteobacteria bacterium | reverse complement strand
ACTAATGCGCCTATTTGCGCTGTCTATTTTCATTACCCTATTTGGTTTGCAGACCACTGTAAACATAGCTCAGAAAAAATGGAGCGAAAAATAGTGCACACTATTTTCTCTTCCAGCACAAACCCATCAATAAGCATTTTGAATTCTTTTTTATGCAAAAAGTGGACAAGCCCTGGCGAAAAATTAGCCTGAAATTTTTGCAGATAAGTTTGAGAATAGACAGACATTGAGCATGATCTGTAGCATATTAGGACTGACAGGTACATTTTTTGTCGAGGTCGAATCAGAACACCTATGCAAAAATCGTGAAATGCCATCTTCAAAGAGAAATAATCAACATCAGCATTGTAGAATTCAAAATAGCCCGGGGATTACGGACGTTTCATTCCTTGACTTTAACCCTTCCTCACCCCAATCTGACTTATGTAAACTAATGCAGAGGTTCACTGACATTTTTTCTATCAATTCCAAACGCACAAAACAAGAGCGACTATGCGAACCTTATTGATACAGCCCCGGTTTCCTCCCTCTTACTGGTCCTATGAAGGCTTACTCAGCATTATTGGCAAAAAAACCCTGTTGCCACCGTTGAGCCTCATTACCGTAGCAGCACTACTACCCCAGGAATGGCAATTCAAACTGGTGGATTGCAATGCCCGAGAAGTTACAGAAGAAGATTGGGAATGGGCAGAAATTGTCATGATCTCTGGAATGATTGTTCAGAAAGATTCGATGTCTGATCTCATCAAAGAAGGGAAACGACGTAACAAAATGGTAGCAGTAGGAGGACCTTACTATACTTCTGTCCCCGATGACGCTAGGGAAGCCGGTGCCGATTATCTAGTACTTGGTGAAGGCGAAATTACCATCCCACTATTCGTTGCTGCCCTGGCGCGTGGGGAAACTTCCGGGGTTTTTACTGCCAACGATGAAAAGGCAGACATGACCCTAAGCCCAATGCCCCGATACGATTTGCTTAATCTGGACGATTACAGTGAAATGTCCTTGCAATTTTCCAGAGGCTGTCCCTTTTTATGTGAATTTTGCGACATCATCATCCTTTACGGAAGAAAACCAAGAACAAAAACTCCTGAGCAGGTGATTGCAGAGCTTCAGTTCCTGCATGACCTTGGTTGGACCCGAGGCGTATTTCTTGTTGATGATAATTTCATCGGTAATAAACCCAAAGTAAAACCCCTGCTAGAAGAAATAGTTAAATGGCAGGAAAAAAATGACTATCCGTACACATTGACTACTGAGGCTTCCGTCAATCTGGCAGAGGATGAAGAATTGCTGGAACTCATGCGAAGGGCATGTTTTGTTGCGGTTTTCCTGGGCATCGAAACGCCAGATACAGAAAGTCTGGCACTTACTAAAAAAACGCAAAATTTGCGCCAATCGCTAGTTGACCAGGTCAAAGCAATCAATCGCGCTGGGATACGGGTCATGGGGGGCTTTATCATTGGATTCGATGGCGAAAAGCCGAACGCAGATAAGCGTATCACTAACTTCATCAATGAATCCGGTATTCCCCATGCCATGGTGAGCATGTTGCAGGCGTTACCAGAAACCCATTTAATGGATCGACTAAAGCGGGAAGGTCGCATGATTCCGGAAACCGATCATGCAAACCTTACCCAGGGTAACCTGATGAATTTCATTCCCACTCGACCGTTAAGAGAGCTAGCCAAAGAACACGTTGAATGTAACCACGCTCTTTATGAGCCGAAAAACTTCCTCGCCCGTACCTATAGAAGCTGCATGATATTAGGCGAGAGGCCCAAACGTCGGAAAACCCGACCACCCGAGCCAAGAGAAATCTATCTATTACTAGTCGTTTTCTGGCGACAGGGCGTAATCCGATCATGCCGACGGGACTTTTGGAAATATTTTCGCGATTTGAAAAAAAACAACCCCGCCGGGCTCCGGGGATTCATTGTTTGCTGTGCTCATTTCGAGCACTTTTATGAGTACCGGAAGCATATCCGAAATGATATCGAAGCACAGATAGCGAAACTCAGTGATGAGGAGCTTGATCGGTTCATGATACCTCCCAGGACAGAGAAACCAATGAAGAAACCAAAAAAGCGCAATTCAACATTGGTCCAGGCTCCCATAGCCAAAGCTGGAGCCTAAACCTGTCCCACGGGGCTTTTGGTTTAATTTTGGTTTAATTCTCCCAGGTTAAAACAGAATACTATTCAATTCCAGGTCTAGCCCTGGAATTGCCCTTTGGAATCGTCGCTCCTCTGTTTTTGGGAATTTATATATTGATCGTATTTTTTAACCGTCAATAGCTGGGCAGCAGCGATGACAGGGTTTATTTCAACTTGCCTTCTATCAGGGTTCCGATGGAAATTAGCCTGCTCACTTTCCATTACGTCAATGTCCTGATCCAGAAACGGTTTGATCAGAAACTTCCAGAGCACTCTGGGCAGCGGTTTACGGATCAACCCAACTAACCACACAGGTAGGCGGATTTTCAGGCAAAGCAGGGAATAGGATTGAGTCGACATTGGTCCCTGGGGCTGTCTCATAAAGTAATAATTTGACTTGCCTGGCATGTTGTTTCTACAGTGTGGATAATGATAGCCAACTCCGATTATCTTTTTGACTTCCTGTTCCTTTGACTGGGTCAACCCCAGTATTTTCGGCAACCAGCTATTCCTAAAAGTGACTTCATACTCCGCCCTGATCGAATCTTCATCATTTTCCATGGAAACCAGCACCGGGTTATACCAGCCCTGCAAATCACGGTGTAAGTGGCCGTGAAAAACATCCAATGGGTTTTCATTGACCATGGAAAAATGAACCTTGAAATGGGCAGGTATTTCAACGATCAGCCAGTTTGGATCGTCGTATTCTGGTACATCTGGAATATCCATGGTTTCCGATTGCTCTGGGTCCCCAGGAAAGACCCAGATCAGATTGTAACGTTCTCTACAGGGATAACGATGCAAGCATTTTTTTGGCAAGGGTTCATCATCCCCCAGATAAGGAATCCCTACACATTGCCCCTGGCCATTAAAACGCCAACCATGATAAGGACATACCAACTCATTACCCTGAACCTCTCCTTTGCTTAGCGCCACTCCTTTATGCAAACATGTATTTTCGATTGCATAAACATCGCCATTCATACCTCGATAGACTGCAATTTCCTGTTCCCAAAGGATCTGGTTTTGTACCTGCCCAGGCTTTAATTTATCCGACCAACCAACCGGATACCAATAGTTCAGATTTGGCCCAACCGTTCTCGCCCGAGTATTCAGTTTCTGAGGCTTCAGTCGAAGATCAGGCTTCATGGTTTGCCCGTTTCATGATGATGTGCGCTAAACCGGATCTGGGCTTGCTGAAAGTAAACATCTGCAATAGGATGAAGCACAGGGCATTCTGTCTGGTTGATGATCTGGTTCCAAAAAAGCCAATGATCTAATCTTCACAATTTTCTCGTCGGTATTGGCAAAATGCTTCAGCAATGATTTTCGAAATACCAACAAAACAAATTCCCCCAGAAAAGACCCTATCCATTTTGCATATCCATGTAATTGGGCCTCAAAAACTGAAATGATTGAAATCAGCCGTTTTTCTAATTAACTGGCTGTCCTGTTCAGTGGCTCTGATAAATCAGTTTGAGCTGGCATGGTGTTTCTCAAACGATCACCATATAGGGCCAACGCATTGCCTGATAATAATGCCGTGAGATAATCGCGCTCATAGTTCGGGTTACTCGCCACATAATGAACACAACCGGTGTGCATTCCATCCCAGTGGCCATAGTCAGCAGAAAAGCAAACCATCTTTTGGGCGCTCTCACCCATCGCAGCAGGCAAATACAGGGGGGGGCTGGATCATCTGGTTCGAAGGACAGAAATATCTGACCACGTTCAAAGTACTCCAACGGATCCCGATGGCGCAAATCATAGTGTTCATAAAGGCTTTGGTCTTCGATTTTTCTAGGATCCCTGGCACGACTCCACAATAATTCGAATATCGAGCGGGATTTTCCCAGAAGAGCCTTACTGCCTTGCTCTTCAAGCAGTAATCGGGTGACCTCCGCCCAACCTGGTCGATAGGGCTTCTTGGGATCGAAATCGCGAATTCGCTTTTCCCAGTGTTCATGGCAGGAGTGCGCGAGATCTGGCAACCAACCACAACCACCCTCCATAAACCCCACTCGCAGGGTTGGAAATTCTTCAAACGCGCCGTCAAAAATCATTCGGGCCATTGCGTGTTGTTGTTGGTTCCGCTGTACAAAAATATGGGTTAACACAAAGGTGTCCATATGATCGGAAATACCTCCCATCAAATTTGAACCCGGGCCTCCATGGAGGCTCAATGCAATATCAAGCTCCGCGGCGGTCTTTAGAATTGGACGAAAATCCGGATGACTAATGCACTTAGCAGTACGGACTTCCGGAAAAGCATCGGGAGCCTGCGGGTGTGGAATGGGAATGTTGGGAGAGCACATTACACTCACCATACCCAACTCTTCAACACAACGGCGCATCTCAGCCACTGCGGCATCGACATCCTGCAAAGGAATCACCCCAACAGGCTTGATTCGATCTTCAAAACCTTTGCAATCAGCAATGATGTAATCGTTATAGGCGCGACATAAGGCAATCGCCAACTCCGTATCGACGAGACACGAAAATGTCAGGCTAAATGTTCCGAAAAGAACATGTACATCAACACCTTCTTCATCCATCTGACGAATACGTTCCCGATTGAAAATGGCTCCTAATGTGGTCTCAGGATGTAAATTGCGAAAGCCGCCCTTCCCAGCCCTTCGGCTTGGGGAAAAATTCTTTCTAAATCGTTTTTTCCTGTTTTAGGGTTGTAGTCCATGATACGAACTCGCTGATCACCCAGGTTGTCAACAATCAACCCCATTCGATCACGAAACTCTGGCTCTAAAAAATCGAAAAACAAAGCGGGATTTTCAAGTTTATGCGCATCAGCATCGATTACAGTTATTCCGTCGTACATATCGAGATCGCTCGCCCTACAGAGGTTATTTTTTGTTGGTTACATATCTTTGCATTAGATCCCTGAATCCAAACCAGCGATCAAAAGACCACATCAGGGAAACGAGAATCACGATGCCAGGATATTTGGTGAAGGCGGGTTTATTTTTCTCAAAAAGCCAATGGCCGCCGATAGGTAATACTTGAGTCAGGATCAGGCAAACAACACGTACCCGGATAACAAATAAAATATAAATAATACCAACGATTGCCAGAATATTTACAATATGATGCAACCCCTGATTCACAGGATGTTGATGACTGGCAATAAAGTGCTGTTTAGCCTGATTGTATAAACTCATGGGTTCATCTTTCCCGATATCCTGCTTGTTTGCGTTGAAATCCGACATATCAGTAGGACAGCCCGACTCTGGGAAAACAGTTTATCCCATTTTAAATCCAGCAACAAAACCCACCGCAGCACTCACCCCTTTCCCGGTAATATTGTCCAATCGACTGGTAAGTAAGCTACCAAGCTCTTTCATTTTTTCGGCGACGATTGATGCTGTGTCCTTTAACCCTTCATCATCAACAGCGGTAATACCCTGATTTTCCATGAAAAAAAGTGCGGCGATCGCCAGTCCGCCAAAAAACAAGACCAGCTTTATTGCTTTTTTAGCGAAGAACCCGACAGCAGCACCAATCAAAAAGGGAGCACCAACGTTTGAAAATAAAAACTCCGTACCAGACTCAGAATCCATGATGGTTTTGTTTCTTCATAAAATGATCGATCAATCGTTGATCAACTGTTCGTGCATCGATAGTCTTCAGTCTTACCGGCACCCCAACTATTTTCAACATTCATTTAGCGTATTTTCCTGTATCTATTGGGAAGTATCTATTGGAAACCAACATGAATGATGAATAGCAATGGAAATCGCGCATTCAATCAGACTTGATTTTCGAGCATTCTACCATGCTGCAACCACCATTTTACTATCCTCCAAAGAGGAAACCATGGTTGGTCTTCATAAGCAAACATGGCTTCGCTTAGGAATGGTGTCAACGATAAATAGATGTCAAAATACAGGATAATCCAAATGGCCACGACCCCAGCCGGCACTCCTGAAGTTAATAACTGGTGGTCACCCAGGATGGTTGCTTACACCCGAAATCACCGACGGTGGAACATTGCTCCACCAGAACTCTAGCCCCGAGCCAGTGTCGCCGCCCAGGTAAAAGAGCGGAAAAGGGAAAAGGGAAAATAAAGACGCCCATTAAAACCGGACCGACCGTTAAGCCTACAACCAGACCAATCACTAAACCAATCACCGAACCAGTAATCAATGGACCTCATTAACCTCATCTCAATTATTCTGACTCTGTCCGCAATATTCGCTTACATTAATTTTCGTTTCATCGGTCTGCCGACCACCATTGGCGTGATGCTGATCGCATTGGTGATTTCTTTATTGATGGTGATGTTACGCGCTGCAGGCGTCGCGGAAATTGACGAATATGCCAATCACCTGCTTTCCAGTATCGACTTCAACGCAACATTGATGAATGGCATGCTGAGTTTTTTGTTGTTCGCTGGCGCCTTACATGTCAGTACAAAGGATTTGGCGAAAATGCGATGGACCATTGGCGTTCTCGCCACTGCCGGCGTATTGTTATCTACTTTTATCATTGGTTATATCACTTCTCTTTTACTTTCGCTGCTTGGATTTAATTTTTCCTTCACTTATTGTCTGCTTTTTGGGGCGCTCATTTCTCCCACTGACCCCATTGCCGTAATGTCGACTCTGAAAAAAATTGGCATTGCGAAAAGCCTTGAAACAAAAATAGCGGGGGAATCCCTGTTTAACGATGGTGTTGGTGTAGTGGTTTTTATCGTTATCCTCGGTATTATCCAGCAACCAGAGCAATTGTCCCCAATGAGCGTAGCCACGATTCTTGCGGAAGAAGCCATCGGTGGAGTGCTATTTGGATTCATTCTTGGCCTGGTCGGAATTTATCTGCTGAAGAGTGTCGATAACTACCAGGTTGAGGCGTTGATTACCCTGGCATTGGTGATGGGCGGATACTCACTGGCATTAAAACTACATACTTCAGGGCCTATCGCAGTTGTGGTTGCGGGGCTGATAATAGGTAACCATGGTCGGGCCTATGCCATGTCGGATAGGACTCGAGCGCGGCTTGATGACTTCTGGGAATTACTGGACGAAATTCTTAACGTTATCCTCTTCCTCCTGATCGGTCTTGAGGTTATGGTACTGCAATTTGAATTGTCCTACCTGGTGGCGGGATTATTGGCCATTCCTCTTATCGTGGCGGCGAGATTTTTCAGCGTGGGAATTCCAATCACTTTTTTGAAAGCAACCACCCCCATTCAGTACAGTCCTCACGCGATAAAAATTCTGGCATGGGGCGGCATTCGCGGAGGCATATCCGTTGCCCTCGCCCTAAGTCTCCCCGACGGCCTGGAAAGAGACACATTCCTTGTGATGACCTACATCATCGTCATTTTCTCAATAGTAGTTCAAGGGCTAACCATCGGAAAACTAGCAAAACGATTCGGTGCATAAAGGCGAACTGCCGGGACGAACTGCCAGAGCAAGCTGCTGGAACGAACCATCACAGGGCGAACCGGTACGCGACCCCGTATTAACGCGAATTAGAGAATATTAAAACGCTTCTTAAGAAAATGAATCACCGCCAGACGTTCTTTTTCATTCAGTCCTGACGCCAGCTCTCCCTGGGTAGACAGGGATTGAACTATTTCATTGATCACATTGCTATCCAGTGGTTTTTGTTCCAGAGGGCAGGTTTCGCAATACAACTTATGCAGAAATACATTTTTTCCTATGTCATAGTTGCTGTCTGCGAAGGTACTTAGTCCTCCAGACGCTAACCCAACGCCTGATAAAACCGTGGTTGATAGAATAATGGCTGATAGCATTGGCAGCCACATGGCCATTAGTGTTTTGATTAATTTCATACTAAATCGATCCTCAGAGTTTGATCATTCGGAATTCTAACGTTATCCCGGAACTTTAAGAGTGTAAAAAGCCCAAATAGTTCGACTCCATTTTGAAACCCCGCACCACCATACCATGCAGAATAAGACTCCCACTGCACCAGTTATCGCAAAAATGACAACCCATGGGTGGCTCGCCGGATTTAGCAGCATGGCGTCCTACCTGATATTGTGGTTTCTTTCTCAAAACGACGCTGGTGTTGGTGTATTTTCGTTTCTTTTTACCCACTGGCTCGGGGCGCTGATTGTCTTCGGGTTCTGGTTCTACCTACGAAAAACCAACCAATCCATTAGTGTTGTCTCTCTTCTATTATGGGCTCTAATCTTCAGAATCATTGGTATATTCGGTTCTCCAGTCCTCGAAGATGACTTCTACCGATATTTACTTGACGGCTGCGTATTTATCGAAAATGGCTCTCCTTATGGCATCGCTCCTCAAGCTCTTTTTGCCGGAAACAATCTTTCCGTGCCATGTCAAAATATCCTAACCTGGGTAAACCACCCTCACATACCTACAATTTACAGCCCAGTCCTACAATATCTTTTCGCATTGGCAAGCTGGATAAGCCCCGGAAACGTAGTCGTCCTGCAAGTTATCTTTACCATTTTCGACCTGGGATTGATCATTCTTCTACTACGTCTATCGAGCCCGAATAACGTCATGCTGTATGCCTGGTGTCCTCTGGTCATAAAAGAAATTGCATTTACCGCACATACTGACATCGTGGGAATATTTTTTATTTTTGCGGCACTGGTTTCCCTTGGTTCCCGACGCTTTTTTATGACCGCCCTGTTTTCTGGTCTTGCACTAGCCACGAAAGTCTTTGCCCTGATCGTTGTACCGTTTCTTGTGTTTCGTCTCGGCATCAGGTACTGGTTTCTAACAGCCACAATTTTTGCATCGCTTTATCTTCCCTTCCTGTTACAGCATCAAACGGACTTTTTCACACTCCAGAGTTTTGTGCAAAACTGGACATTTAACTCTTCGGTTTTTGCTTTGGTCAAGCTGTTTCTATCAGACCCCCAAAGTAGATTGCTTTGCCTTGGCATTTTTGCCTTCATATGGTTAATGTACTTTTGTCGATTTCATTGGAAATCATTTCCAGCCGGGGCCAGGGCCCACGAAGTACCGGAGAATAACCTGGTCAGGGAAAGGGTAATCAGGGGGGATTGGCTGTTTGGATTGTTTTTTTTATTATCCCCGGTTTTTAATCCATGGTATCTGATCTGGTTGCTTCCTTTCGCCGTGATTTATCCAAGTTACTGGGCATGGACAGTGGCAACCACGGCATCCTTATCCTACTTGACGGGGCTTAACCTGAATGACTCCAACCTTCAGGCATATGAAGTATCAGATTGGGCATGGTTCATTGAATACGGACTCGTTTTCGCCGCTGTTACTCTGGATAGGATACGCCATTCGAAGATAACCCGTCTTTAAGAGGCAATTTTTTACCCGAGAATAGCAGCCGAATAGACCAATAAAAAATTTTGTAACCGGCGAGAATCGACCCTCCAAGAGTACCGGAAATTTTTGATTCCCCTATCCGTGTTCGATAGCTGACGGGCACCTCGACAATTCTGAAACCGTGCCGGATGGCTTTAAGTTGCATTTCAGCCGTCCACCCATAATTTTCATCACCCATCTCCAGCAACTTTATACCACTCCATTTTAGACAACGCATGGGTCCAAAATCAGTGATTTGATGACCATAGGTCCAGCAGATAAAACGACATGCCAACCTGTTCCCCAGTCGCTGATGCCAATATAGCCCGGTTTGACCTGGCTGGCCTTCATACTGACGACAGCCTAAGGCAAGATCCGCCTCATCCTTCGCCACGGGAGAAACAATCCGTTCAATCTCACCGGGGTAGTCGCTGTAATCACCATCGACAAAACCAACCAGATCGGTCTTTTCTATCGCCCTCAAACCGGCCAGACAGGCGGCACCATAACCCCGCTTTGGTTCAACGGTGACGATCACTCCATAAGATCTAGCTACTCCGGCTGTGTCATCATGAGACCCATTATCCACGACGATGATCTGATCAACGAAATCAGGAATATCTGAAATAACCCTGCCGATAGCAGCCGCTTCATTCAAAGCAGGAATGATGATGGTGACGTGATTGTTTAGATACATTTTCCTTGTTTTTCCCCGCCCATTGCCATTAGTTTGGGCTCGGCACGTTGAGCAACCAGTCATACTCAAAAGTGGAAATATGGCTGACACTGTTTAATTTTATTGCTAAATCCTTATCCGCATACTGTCGAAGGTGATCAACAATTTCACCTTCGTTTGCACCAAAGTCCTGACCATACCAATCGTAAATACTGGAAACCACCAACTTGCCAGAATCTATTCGAACCCCTCTTGGGTGGTTAATATAATCTTTGGCAGATTGTTCCAACATTTTTTCCAGATTACCCGCAGTAAAGGGTTGCCGTTGCAGGTTAGGACAACTATAGGAAGCACAATTGACCGCGTAGTGAATTCTCTCATCCTCAAAAATGGGCCTGAGAATGTCGTGTTCTATATTATCGAGACTCAGCTGCTGGTTTTCGATGTCAATCAACTTTTCGCTCCAGGGTCCTCGAGTCAAGAGGCCATAGGAAATCTCCAATATACTCGCGACAGGATAGTGTTTCAGTATTACCCAAACGGTTAGCGCATTATATAAATTAACCCAGTAGGACTTCTGTTCCGCCCTATTCAACCCGGTCACCTCTACGGACTGCATTAGATCAAGATAACGCCGTAAAAGATCGCGATCACTGTCGGTGACTGCAGCGTAATCAACCAGGTTTATACCTTCCTTTTCCAGCACATAGCTGGCCAGAAACTCTCCCCATAGGACGTGGCTGACTTCTACCTGAGATACGGCAGAGTGGGTTTGCCAGTAGTCTGCTATCTCATTCTTATTAAAAAAAGCAAATGCAGATTGTATAATTCCTATCGAAAAACAAATTGACAGGATAATGCTTTTTAATATCCGGTGGTTAGTTGAGCTCTTTGACTGGTCTTATTGAAGAATCTGGTGGCGCTTAATTTGAAAACAGTGATGTACAAGTAGAAAATTCATCTTCTTTGTGGTCTTCAGACCATTTTGGTCTCAGATGATTCAAAAGTACCCATAGGGATATTCTTTCGAATCCTTTCGAAAGATCTTTGAATATCGTCAATAATGTTTGATCATCGATAAAACATCCATCCAGGCATTCAACCTGAATCTGTTTTTCTAATATATTTTTTGGACATACTTTCCAGACACCTACCTGTTCGGGTCGCCGGTTTCCTGGAAGAAATGTCTTCGAGTAAGTTCTCAAATCGATTTCCGCTCTAGCTTAATGTATATTCTGAACGTAATCATTCCACTAAAACAGCTATGGATCTCCATACCCCTTTACATCCAACCATCGCCATTATTGGTGTCTGTCTGGTATGGTATGGTTTTTTATTTTTTGGTCGACCAGAGCAACCCATTATTGGCCCCGATAGCCAAAGCTACCTGAACTTCTTTTCTTTTCGCTCCGCAGGTTACCCTGCTTTTTTGAACATCATTACGCTATCCATGGTGACATGGGTGCAACCTCTTCTGGCTGCTGTCTCGTTGGCATACTTATCCCAGCAGACATATTTGCTAACAAAGTCAATTATTGCACCACTGCTATTGATAATCTTGATCATTGCAAACTATCGATTTAATTCATATCACTATTCTGTGTTTACCGAGTCGATATACATGAGCATACTGATGCTGATTATGGGAAGCTGGATAAGATACTCCATTAAAAGAAACCTGATGAATCTGGTGGTAACCTCTATCCTCATCGGCCTGGCGATAACCATTCGCCCCGCCGCCATTTTTCTGGTGCCATTGCTAATCGTCCTCTTCTCGTTAAGAACCGAAAGGCATTCTGGCAAGAAGCATTTGGGAGCCAAGACGTTATTCATGGTTGCGCTGATTCCCGCACTAATCCTCGTCGCATTTGAACGAACGTTTTCATATTACTGGCACGATAAAAATACCACCTCGCTACTAGGAAGACATCTGTTTGCCAAGGCAGCTCTCATCGGTGAAAACCAGGGCGAATCTAGCGATGTATATGAAAACGCATTAAATAAAGAGTTTGAAGCTGTTCGCACTTTCATTAGAAATGCGCCTGAATTTTCAGTAAAAAACCGCTTCGTTGCTGAATACGAAGTATGTATTCAATATGAATGCAGCGCCGAACTTGGATTAGAAGCTGGCTCCACCGAGGCAAGAAATGCGGCAATAGAGCGGATTGCGCGTTACCCCATTGACTACATGCAATTGGCTTTTTTTAACTTTCGTTCTTTTTGGACTATTTATTCACCAGATTCCAAAAACGCCTCCCAGAGCATTAATCAGTACCTCTAGGAGAATGGGGTAATTCCCCATGAGAAAGCACGGTATTGGTTAAAAAACCCCATGGAATATGGCGGAATTATTAAATCGGCAACAAAGGCAGTGGTACTTGGGATAGGGTTTTTGAGCTTTCTAACCATGATGCAGACCACCTGGCTTTGGACAAGACAACATCACTTTTCACAAACGGAAATCGTTAACGTCTTCTGCGCCTTCGGCTTACATGGCGCACTAGCCACAGTGGCATTGACCGGTCCTGGCCTAACACGATATCTAATCGTGCTTTGGCCCATGATAATTCTCTACGCAGTACTGCTAATGGAATGCGCATTGTCTACCATCGTCAGCTGGTATCAGATTAGTCGACACCAAAATCAGGTGCCCTAAGCTGCGCGAAAAGGCTGCTTGAAAAGGCTGCTCGAAAAACTGCTAGAGCAGGGCAACTTCTGCGGCAAACCACCACATGGTAATAACAGTACCATTTCGGCTTCGGCATACTCCCAGACGGTCGTACCGCACAGGTAATTTCCGGGTTTCAGTTTTTTCTCCTTTCTATTAAATCAAATAGGATTAGAATCGCATCACCCTTATGTTGATATCTTTTGCTCTGGAGTTTGTGATACTCGCCATTTTCACTAACAATCAGGCCAGCAAAAAGCCTTTCGCATATGGGTCTCGTTTATCAATCAGGATTTTGTTCTCTCCTGTCACCCTGGCCCAACCGGCAACGGTAGGAATGATTCCGACAGTATCACCGACCTGCACAAACTCCGTTGCGCACCCGGTGAACATGCTCCCGATAATACTTTCGTGTACGAATTTTTGCCCGATCTGCTGCTCTCCTTTAGCAACCCTTTGGGCCATTCGAGCCGATGTGCCAGTCCCACAAGGGGAGCGATCAATGCCCCGTTCACCATAAAAGACAGCATTTCGAGCATCTGCCTTTTCTGATTTTGGGCGGTCGGTCCACATCACATGGCTAACCCCCCTTATAGAAGGATTATCGGGATGAATAAAGTCCATCGTTTCATTTATCAGCCGTCTTATTTCCGGACTATATCGCCGAATGTCATCCACGGTTAAAGAATCCAGCCCGAGGTAATTTTTCTGTGGTTCTATAATCCCGTAGAAGTTTCCTCCATAGCTGACATCCAGCAATAACTCACCAATGCCAGGTAGATCAATAACCATATCTCTGGAATGGAGAAATGAGGGAACATTAGTAAGTTGCACAGAGTCCACATAATCACCATCCATGGTATACCGCGCCTCAACCAAACCAGCAGGGGTATCCAGTCGCAGCATTCCTGGGGTTTTTGGCGTAACCAGACCATGCTCAATGGCCACGGTCACTGTTCCAATCGTTCCATGTCCGCACATGGGTAGGCAACCACTAACTTCAATAAAAAGAATCGCCATATCATTATCTGGAGAAACTGGAGGATAGATTATTGATCCGGACATTGCGTCATGTCCTCTTGGTTCAAACATCAAAACGGTTCTAATCCAATCATAACGATCAAGGAAGTCCTGTCGTTTCCTGGTCATGGTTTCACCGACCAACAGTGGTTTATTTCCGATTACTACCCTTACTGGATTACCGCAGGTATGTGCATCAATACAATGAAATGTGTTGTCCATCATTCGCTTACCTGAAAAATTCTACGCATATATTCGTACCCATTGTTGGGACATGTGTTAATGATCAAATCGACTAATGTGAAATGGAGCAGGGTCAAACACGGGCTTCTCCGCAGATATAATTTGACCCAGTAGCTTTGCAGTGGTCGCCGCCATGGTCAGACCAAGATGTCCATGACCAAACGCATAATAAACAGTTGGGTATCTAGCGGATGTCCCAATCACAGGTAGAGAGTCCGGGGTAGAGGGCCTATGACCCATCCAGTTCTGGCTGTTTTGTGTATCGAGACCAGGCAAATATGTTCGGGCAATTTCCACCAGCCGCTCACTCCTTTGGAAATTAGGGGGCGCATCCAGGCCAGCGAATTCTGCAGCCCCTCCGATTCTTAATCCATTCCCGATGTTACTGACTACAAATTTTTCTTCCCCAAAAATAATCTGTTTATCCAGAAAAATATTGGGATCAGGAATAGTGGAGTTATAACCTCTTTCTGACTCAAGCAGCACATTTTCACCCAATTGATGACACAGTGACTTTGACCATGCCCCCGCTGAAATCACCATTCGGTCCGGCGCTATTGCCGCCTTCGATTTCGTGATAACTTCGGGACGATGGGGGTTTTCAGTGGAAAAGCCAAGTACCTCATCCTTTATGATTTTTCCTCCCAAACGCTGATACTAGGAAAACAGTCCCATCCCAAGTCGATAAGGATCGATTGTATTGCACCAGTCTGGAGCAAACCAACCGTAATTTGCATTGGCAAGTGCCGGCTCCATTTTGCTGATCTGCTGATGATCAAGATACTCAAATTGGACCCCTTGTTCTTTTTTGACTT
This sequence comes from Gammaproteobacteria bacterium, assembly GCA_011088265.1. GTDB lineage: Bacteria > Pseudomonadota > Gammaproteobacteria > Arenicellales > Poriferihabitantaceae > WLWV01. Next base: position 24,840 of record JAALKB010000009.1, on the reverse strand, counting down.
CCCATTCCAGTCGATCCCTGGCAAACGCGGACCGTGACCGATACACCGTTAGTGATCCTTTTTCAGTTAACAAATGATTCAAACCCGCGCTTGCCACCAATCTTCGGGTGTCTGTCATGCACTCCCCAAGAAAGCCGGTCATTACTGCTGCAATTCGATTAACTTCTTCCCTTGTACTTACCTTTCTGAAATAACTGAGCCAGGGAATGAGAGCCGGAAGATGTCCCCATCTGATGAATAATGGACCGCGGGGATTCAATAACCAACCTGGTATTTTCCACGCCACACCCGGACCCGCGATCGGCATCACTTCGGTTACTCCAAATCCTCCGGCGTTACCGCTGGAGGTCATGCTAACAGGGCCATTAGGGTCAATCAGGGTAACCGCGAAGCCCCGTTGCAATAGATCGATACCAATGGTTACTCCCACGATACCCGCACCCACCACTACGCAATGAGGTTTGTCATCCATCAGGTCATCCATCAACTGTCCGTTCCCCTTATGATGTAGACTCGATACAGATTGATGTGAAAAATACTCCGAAAGGTCTATCCAGAAAGTCGCTTATAGAGATTCTACTGCCAGCCTTAATCTTTCCATTTCCCCTTCCGTTAACGGCTGAACAGGTCTTCGGCAATACCTCAGATCATGCCCCAGCAAATTGCCCAATGCTTTTACTGAAGGATTAAAAGGGTTGTTCCAAACAAAATCATTCACGCCATGAATTCGGTGCCACAATGCCATCGCTTCATCCCATAAACCCTGCTGGCAGAGATCGTAAATTTTTACTGCCTGTTTCGGGATTCCATTGGACGTACCCCAAAAGCACCCTTCTGCATCGATCATTAACCCATGTAACATTAACGGATCAGCACCGTTAAACAACCTGATTCCCGCCGCAGTTAGCTGCTGAAGTCGAATGAAATCCCCAGTACTGTCTTTGAGATAGTTAATGTTGTCAATCTCCATCAGTTTCTGACAAAACTCCACCGACAGATCGATACCGGAATGAATAGGAATATTGTAAGCCATGATGTCAACGTCAACGGCATCAGCAACCCTTGCATAATGCTAATAACACCCATCCATGGTAGGGCCTTCAAAATAAGGTGGCAATACCAGCAAACAGTCAGCACCCACTCCTTCAGCGTGTTTTGCGTATTCAATGGTTTCCTCGGTCATCACTGCGGAAGCATGCACAATCAGCTTGGCCCTGCCATCGATTTGCTTCGCAACAAGTTCAGTGAGATCAAGACGCTCCTGACGAGTCAGGAAAGAAAACTCACCCGTCCCTCCACAAACAGCAATAATATGAATTCCTGCTTCAATTAAAGTGTCCACATGGGCTGCCTGCGCAGACTCATCCACGCGACTCCCATCCTCACTAAAGACGGTACAAATCGGCGTACAAATACCAGAAAGTTTGATCATGTTCGTTATTTTTGCTGGAGATTGTGGTTTAACAGTGGCCTCAGAGCACACCATGTTGACCGGATAATATTAGACTAGAAGACAGGGTATTAAAAGTAGTTCGTTCCAGGCAGCTCTTCTATTCAATGGAACTACTAATTAGTCGCTTATTCAGCTACTGACCTTGCACTATTAATGCCATCAGCCCTGGGGGAAATTCTGATCCCAGATTTCCCTGATCGCTGGACGGGACCTAACCACCTCAACCACTCTTTCAATATTCGTTAATTTATGCAGATAGGCATTACCATCCGGATGCCACATGCTCATCATCGCTAAATAAGTGTCCGCAATACTCACCTGTTCTCCCGCGAGGAATGTCTGTTTCCCAAGGATGCCATCCATCAGTATCAGGCTGCGCTCCATTAACTCAAGTCCCACCGCTTTAATCCCATCAGTTCGTTCCCCTTGAGTCGTATAACGCTCGGGATAGTAATAACGAAGGTCATGCGTATAGGTCTTGGTGGCCATGTAAAGCAACCACCTATACGCCATCGCTCTTTCCTGGGATCCCGGAGCGGGTAGTAACCCCGTATCCGGAAACACCTCTGAAAGATGTAATACCATGGCAACGGTTTCCGTTAACACCGCTCCATCGGGCAAAACCAGAGTAGGAATTTCTCCCGTGGGATTAATTCGGGTATAGGGTTCGCTTTTGTGTTCTCCATTATCGTAGTCCAGAACAACCAGTTCATGACTTGCCTGGGACTCGTTTAGCGCAGCATGAACAACGAAGGCTCCTGTGCTCTGTGCCCAATACAGTTTATACATGATCGTCTCTTCTCGATTTTTCTATTTGATGTTGCAGAAACCAAATATCCATGGCGACCACTGTGGCCCAGAATCCTCTTCGATTGGCCAGCTAGCCTCCCGAACCTGCTCCGCGTTGAGTCTGCCATCGACAAAGGCAATAAAAATGTCTTTTTCTGGATGCTCCTGAATCATCGCAGCCCTTCCATTGCAGTTACATCACCAGTTACATCATTTGAACCAAACTGAGTCGAAAGTGTTGTTCTTGCCCGGGAAATACGACTCATTATCGTGCCAATAGGAACATTCAAAATTCTCGCCACCTCGCTATACTTGAAGCCCTCAGCGTATACTAGAACGACAACCTCCCGCTGAATTTCAGGCAACCTCCCTACCATCTTCAGAACTTCACCATACAGGACATTGCTCTCTGGATGGCTCTCAAAGGAAGCATGGCTCAATGTTTCCGGGTCAACAAACCCTTTTCCCTGTCTGATCGCTCTCGCCCGCAGATCATTTTTCCAAACACTCGACATGATCGTAAACATCCATCGATCCGGATTCTGGGAGTAATGAAATTGGTGACTCCGGGTTAGAGCCCTCTCTATGGTAACCTGCAATAAATCATCCGCATCAAACTCATTACTTGCCAAAGTGAGCGCATAGCGACGTAGCCGAGGCAATAACCCGACCACGGCATCTCGAATGGAATGGATATTATCCAAATCGGTTTCCTGAAGTCCGTGCCATCAAATTGAAAAAGCCGTTGAAAAAAACATTGAAAAAACCATTGAAATAATCAGAGACTTGCATTTTTGACTGTAATGCATACTAACATTTTATACAAAAGCAGGGAGTCATCACCAATACCGTGGTAGGCTACCCATAAGCTTGGAACTCCATTCAAGCCACGACTAATGACGGTGAAGTAATACTGGCATGGAATAAAACCCGGCTCTTAACTGTTAAGTTAGGTATCTTCTGCATAAGTCTGCGCGAGCCAGAGTGTTTCTCGCTCAAGTTGGCCGTTCAGGATTTTGCAGAGATTTTCTGGTTCATCCACAAATCTGAGACCTCTAAATCATGAAAATAAAAGTTCTTGCACTGCTGTTTACCCTACCCCTCCTTTCCACTGCTTTTGCTGAGGAGGTTTCCAAAGCCGCCGAAGGTAGTAACGTTTACATTATCTCTCCAGCCGATGGGGACACCGTTTCCTCACCGCTTTCCGTGCAATTCGGCTTGAGAGGAATGGGTATTGCACCCGCTGGCACCAATGTTGAAAACACCGGACACCACCACTTGATCATTGATGCACCCTTGCCAGATCTGACACAGCCTGTCCCATCTTCTGAGAACTATCGCCATTTCGGCAAAGGGCAATCGGAAGTAACCCTGGAGTTGGCACCGGGTGAACATACACTCCAACTGCTGCTGGGTGATTGGCTACATCGTCCCCATGACAACCCGGTTCTTTCTGAAGTGATAACCATCACTGTTGAATAAGCAATTTCTGCTAGTGAATGGCTGCTGATCCGTTCAGCGTTCTGTCTGAAGAATTCATATTTGAATCTCTTCGGACAGAACAGGCCGCCAACAGCCAGAAATTACACCGAATCCCGGTTGTATAAAATCTGGTAAATATCCGGTCGATATTTTTTTATTTCTGCCTCTGTTAACCCTTCCAATGAATGGGGAAACTTTATCCATCGCTCTGTTTCGTGGATAAAATAATCAGGCACCCGACTCACTTCACTTCTGGTCGGTTTGTAGTATGGTACGGCGACACGAATATCCTTCGGTGTATTGCGCCTGGTACGGACTTTCAGATATTCAATTACCGCGTTGATGGTGTGACCAGTGTCAAATACATCATCCACAATTAGCAAACGATCTTCGTAGCAAGCATTTCTAACGAGATAACTCATCCCATGCACCTGGATATCCCTTGAGCGTTGGTCAATCCCACTTTCATAGGAAGATGTTCTAATTGCGATATGGTCTGACTTTATACCAGCATAACCTAGTATCTCCTGAACAGCGATGCCGATGGGCGCGGCACCTCGCCAGATAGCAATAATCAGAGTTGGCTTAAATCCGCTTTCGATGATCTTTTTACCCAAGCGAAAAGAATCCTCAAGAAGCCCCTGGGCGGACAGATACAGTTTTTCGGACATGTTTATGATTTATGGAATCAAAATTAGGGAAGCGATAATTTTTATTCTGCCATAGTCTCACACAAAAGACGTAAAGATTATCTCTTTCAGGCCATCAGAAAAATGCTCTGCCTCCCTGTTCAGACTCATCTCCATCCATGCAATTTGAATATGTATATTTGAACCAACGGTTTAAAATCAATACTAAAAATATGGAGTCATACTATAATCCAATTCATTCCATTGACTCATCCGGGCCATTGACTCATCCGGGGTTGTCGACTTTTAGCTGAACGAGTAGATTTGTGAGGTAGTTTTATCCCGGTAAGACATCATTACAAACAAGTGCGTTCTATTGTGATGAATTGTAATGTCGGCGGGACGAAAAATAGCCACAAAGAAGCCACGAATCAAATGTCAATAATCCCTGGTCCAGCACTGTGGGAATTGCAACCATATCCATACATTAAAATTTGAACCAGGATAGCAATCATCGTCATTTCATCGAAGAGCAAGACCTAATGCTGGATGGCTTTCGCCTGGGCGTTAAAACCTATGACAGTGGGTTTCGCCCTGATTTTATTGTGGGCATTTGGCGAGGTGGTAGCTCTGTTGGGATTGTGGTACAGGAATGCCTTGCCTATCTCGGAGTATCAACAGACCACATCGCGATAAGGACATCATACCAGGGAGTATCAACCTATGAGAACATCCTGCAGGGCAGCGATAACATCCGAGTACATGGCTTGAAATATCTGTTTGATAAAATGAATGCGGACGACAAACTCCTTATTGTGGATGATGTATTTAGCAGCGGATATAACATGGAAGCGGTGATCGATATGCTAAAAAGAAGAATGCGAAAAAACATACCTCATGACATCCGCATTGCCACTGCCTGGTAAAAACCATCAAAAAATAAAACCGGTAGAGTGCCGGATTATTATCTCCACCAAACTGAAAAATGGCTGGTTCTTCCTTATGAACTTGATGGACTTTCCCTGCACGACATTCGACAAAATAAGACCGGTATCGCACATCTATTCGATGATTGGCATACCATTGTCGACCTCTAAAGTATATTTTTATTAGATCTCAAATCAGCCATGCGTACCATTATTTTTCTCGATCACCATGATAATGCCGGAGATGATATTGCCAACGAACATCTCACCGAGAAGGGCTTTAATATCGATATTCGACGACCAGTAAATGGGGATCCATTACCTGAGGTGAATAACGAGTTTCAAGGTGTCATCGTCTACGGTGGCTCCATGAACGTCACGGACATGGAGGAAGAAACCTATTTGAAAGACGAAATTCAGTGGATTGACTCTTGTATAAAAGCTAACAGGCAAGTACTCGGTATTTGTTTGGGCGCACAACTAATCGCCCATGTTTTAGGAGCAAAAGTAGGTCCGGCGAAAAGCGGACTTTGCGAGTTCGGCTATTATGAGATAGAACCCACGGACGCTGGTAAAGGCTGGATTCCAGATTCTTTTTTCGTTACCCAGGCCCACTTTCAGGAATACGAAACACCAGAAGGAGCGACATGTTTGGCAAAGGGAAAAATATTTGAACACCAGGCTTTCAAATACGGAAATAACGTCTTTGCATTTCAGTTTCATCCTGAAATCAACGAGGCCATATTCACCCGATGGCAGAATTCCGATTGGGCTTTTTTTGACAGCCCCGGCGCCCAAACCCGGGAACAACAGGGTAGAATGAAGTCTCAGGCCAGCATAATCCAGGAGTCCTGGTTCAGAAATTTTCTGGATGGGTTTTTTGTATAGACTCCCCGGAAAGACTATTTCTATCTCTGTATTCCGTACCTAAGAGTCCTGTTCCAATAGCACCCTTCCAATACCCCCTTCCAGTAGAATGAATACACGAGGCATCATTGAAAACTATCATCAGTTCCTGAAGGAGAGAAATCGCGAAGGACTCTTAATGCTATTGTCTCCAGAAATAGAGATTATTTACCACGCTAATAACAGTCGATTACCCTGGGCAGGAGAATATAGGGGAATTGAAGGGTTTGATAAATTTCTCGACACCATAAAGACCCATCTGGATATTGTTGAAGTCACCGTTCTTGATCGGATCTATGGTGAAAGAAAAGCGGTAATGCAATGCCAGGGAACCTGGAAACGAAAGTCAACTCAGGGTTTGATCAAAGGTGGTATGGTAAATGTCTTTACGATCGCGGATCAACTAATCACGAAATACGAAGTCTACGCTGACACCGCCGCTTTTGAAGCGGGCATGTTTGAATCACCCATGGAAGTCTGATTTCGCCTGCTTTTAGGCCGAACTTCTGTTTCCCATTTTCACACCTCCCATATCATTCGCACTCCACACAAAAAATCACACAGCCGGTTTTTTGATGTAATATTCGATTAATTCAAGTAAGAATCCAATTCCATGATGCTTAGTATCGTTGCCCTGAGTTCGTCCATACTTCTTGGCTCAATGTTGTTTTTCGCCGGAATTGTGACACCTTCGGTGTTTCAATCTCTGGGAGCAAGCGAATCCCGCTTGTATCTTCGTCACCTGTTTCCGCGATTTTATTTGTGGGGGATTCTGATTTCTGGTGGCTCAGCATTACTCGCGCTACTCTCTGGATCAGCGACCACAATCATGCTTGTTATCGTCCTAATTGGATTCATTTATAGTCGACAGATACTTGCGCCAAAAATTAATTTTGCGAAAGATGCCTAGCTAGCTTCAGATACTGTTGAACTTAAGTCCAGATTCAATCAACTACATAAACGTAGTGTAATCATTAATGTTTCCCAGATGATCCTGCTACTCATAGTATCAACCTCATTGATCTAATCTCCCGGAATATCAAAGATAAACACTACCACTAGCCCAAAAATACCGCTCCCCTATAGGCCTCCGCAACAATGAATCACCTGATTATTATGGCAGATGAATACATGGCCAGAGCGCTTGGCTGTGCCAATCACCCCATAGTGCAAACCCCTAATCTGGATCGACTTGCCAGGCGCGGAGTTAGATTTATCCAGGCTTATACTCCCTCACCCATGTGCGTACCTGCCCGGGCATCTTTTCAAACTGGATTGCATGTCCACAGATTGGGTTGCTGGTCCAGCGCAGAACCCTATGACGGTGAGCCCAGGGGATGGGGGCACCATCTAAGGGAAAATGGCAGTAATGTCGCCTCCATCGGTAAACTGCATTACAAATCGTCTACCGCCGACAATGGATTCGATCCGGAAATACTGCCTTTGCATGTTTCGCAATCAGTGGGATGGATACCAGGCCTGCTTCGAAAATCACCTTTGCCATTTGATGCCTCTGGATTCGCCAATAATATTGGAGGAGGAGGCTCCGAGTATTCCCAATATGACGGCCGCATTTGTGAACAGGCTTGCCAGTGGCTATCCAACTCATCCAATACTGACATTCCCTGGGTGCTATTTGTTTCCCTTGTTAGCCCCCATTACCCCCTTAGGTCTCCCAATCAGTTTTTTGATCTCTACGACCCGGATCATGTGGATATGCCTTTTTGTTATCATGAATCGGAACGACCATCTCACCCGGTAGTACGGAAAATCATGGCCGCCAGTGGTTATGATCAACATTTCGACGAACAAAAAATTCGCCTTGCCCGGGCTGCATATTACGGCCTATGCAGCTACGTCGACCACCTGGTCGGTCAACTCCTCCAGACTCTGGATGATAACGATCTGACTTCGGATACCCGCATTATCTTTACCTCGGACCACGGAGAGATGCTAGGAAACCATGGTGCCTGGACAAAGATGTTGATGCTGGAGGACTCCGTATCCATACCCATGTTACTATCCGGCCCCGGTATTGACGAAGGGATTGTGAGCACTACGCCGGTCAGTTTATTGGACATCGCGCCCATGCTCTACAAAGATCATCATTGTCCCTTTCCGGATCACACACTTGATGGCGAATCATTGGCAGAGCTCAGCAAAGAAAATCCGCAGAATCGAAACGTTCTCAGTCAATATCATGATGGCTGGTCGCCTACCGGCTTTTATATGATTCGCTGGGAAAACTGGAAATACATTCACTATCAGGACTACGACCCTGAGCTTTTTGATCTGGAGAACGACCCGCAGGAAAGAACCAATTTGGCAGACAAAAAACACTACAAACAAGTACTGAAAGCCGGTCACGAAAAATTGGGCAGCTGGCTTGATCCCGAAGCAGTAAATCGGAAGGCGTTTTCTGATCAACAGAAGCTCATTGACCAATATGGTGGTGTTGACGGAATTAAGAAAAAGATGGAGCTCTATTTTGATTACACACCGATTTCCAGTGAAGCCCACTAAAAACCCATTAAGTTGAACCCGACTATCTATAATTCAATTTCCCTCTGGAAAAATGAGCGAAGAAACGATTAAGGATCAGACGACGGCAAGTCTACGCCCATCCCAGGACCGCTCAACGGGATCCAGAAGAGGAGGCCGACGGGGCAGAGCAAATTCAGCATCAGCCGCGAGCCAGATAGACACCTCCATTCCCTCTCCCTGTGTCGCGGTTTGCCAATTCAACGGAGAACCTTTTTGTCAGGGTTGTTATCGCAACATAGACGAAATCCGGGAATGGATGATCATGTCAAAAGAACAGAAACTAGCTGTTTTGGACGCCATCTCGAAACGCAGAATGGAAGAAACTGGTGAACAACTCTGGTGATCATACTGAGACGGGGGCTGGAAATTTTGGAGACCAAACCCCGGCAGAACCCAGTAAGACCCAGCGCAAACGGCAGCACCACGCAATCCAGAATTTTGTCAGGGAGCTGATCGAGTTACTCGTAAAGGAACTTAATCAGCCCCCACTTCCAGAACAAATTACCACCGAGGTGGTCTCCGCAAGAAAACTCTCCCGATCTGCGCTAAAAAGACAAATCAGTTTTATTGCCAAAATCATCGCAAAGCTCATGGATACCGCAGAAACCGAAATCGCCCGGGCGGCGCTGGAGAAACTCCACCAAACCAACGCAAAAACTACAAAAATTTTCCACCAATACGAGTCCTGGCGTGATCGACTGTTAGACCCTGGAAACCCACATAAAGATACGCTGATAGCTGAACTTGTCGGTCAACATGGTGCAGACCGACAACGGCTCAGACAACTTATCCGTGGGGCGGAAAAAGAAACAAAATCCAACCAGGCCCCAAAATCCGCAAGGCAATTGTTTCAGTATTTAAAGAAACTTTAGCTATCCTGATAGGATATGGTAGCACTCACCCGTGGTTCACCGTGGAATCGGACGTCACCGTTTCAAATTTACTCTTTTCAAATTTGCTCTAGTGAGTCATGAGTTCCCAAACTGGTCAACTTCAACTGTTCGTCGATACACTCAAGAGAACATATTTGTCTCTAGCCACAAAACCCAGACTATCATAGAGCTTCCGGGCGCGATGATTGGTTTTCGCTACTTCCAGGTGTAATGCCTGTAAACCCATACGTTGGGCTTCCTCTTTAATCAGCCCAAGGACGGTCGCTCCTACTCCCTTGCCGCGCAGCTCAGGGACAATATAGAACTCATCCAAAAATCCGTCATAACCACCAAATTCGATACTAAACCCTTTACAAATCGCAATATAGCCAATGGCAAATGAATCATCATAAATTAGCCAAATTCCACCCAGATCCGGTTTATCGATGAGGGAACCAATGGCATGTTCCCGTCTATCATCCGTCAGGTGAATCTCTTCGAGTTCATGGAAAGCTTTTACAAAATTCGTCAGAAGGGGCAATTGCCCTCGGGTTGCGCGATCAATCCTCACGTTCATGATATCGTCCTGGGTTTAATGGAAACGGCATGATTGGCTACCTGACTATCGGCGACGTCAATCGGGTATCGGGTGCCGGCTACCGACACGGTTTTCAATATCAAACAGTAGGGCCCATTGTGCTCTTTAGTTTGGTAGCAGTGGCTTCGGCTTATTCATCGACAATTTGGCGCTAGTCAACTATTTTTCATGCCCTATCCTAAAGTCATTCTTGCCACTGGTATCTCGTCCCCGAACCAGGAACAGTGGACGGTAACCATAGTCATGGGCGGCATGTTTCTGTCCCATTTCTCTCCCCAAGGCATGGTTATAGTGACAGGCCGCGGGCATCAGACGGACAATAAAAGCTTCTGCGCCGGGCAGTGGAATTGGCACCGGATCCGTGAATCATATAGACGTCATGGAAGGAAACCTGTCCAGCTTCGAGTAACAAATCTTCGGCGCGGGATTCGTCAAAGTGCTCCGAGTCACAGACCTCATTAATTGTGAGGTCGCCGCTTTCCTGCCAATGGTGGGAGTAAAGTTTGCGGCCCTTGTGGGAGCCGGGAATGAATCGCATGGGTCCATTGTCTTTGGTTACATCATCAAGAGCAATCCAGATTGTAAGCGTCTCCAAAGGCCGAATCGGGTAGTAGTCACCATCCTGATGCCAGGGTGTTTCCTTACCATTTTTTGCCGGCTTACCAAAAATAGTGGTACCCCACAAAATAATATCTTCTCCAATAAGCTGGGCAGCCATATTCATCAGATCTGGATGAGTAGCAAATTCAAGCCAATGGTTGGATCCTCTAATTCCCTGAGAACCTGGCGTTGTCAAATGTGGGCCCAACATGAAATCTGGTGAAACCGAGGCATTCTCTTCAAGCAATGCCTCATACTGCTGCCTCATGCTTTGTAAGGTCGATTGCGGTAATCGATAATCAGGAATGATATAGCCCTTTTCCCTGAATTGCTCAATCTGAGCCTGGCTGAGTGCTGACTGGTTCATAGTATTTATGGATGAAATTGCCTGGCCACCAACAGTGGATGGATTCATGTTAATACGCTAAGGGTTCAAAAGCTCCAGGGTAGGCCCGGGAAAGATCTATTTAATGAAAACTTTTACTGAAATGCAATTCTTAAAAGCTGGGCTCTTGATCAACTTGTATATACAAGTATAATCCTCATAATAGAAGTCGGTTTCAGTTCACCGATTCCGAGCTAATCAAGGTTTTGTGCCCCTATTGTCACTATGCCCACTGTTGCCATCATGACTAAATGATACTCACCAATGCCACCATCGCGACCATGGTCGCCCCGTATACAGACTCATCATTTGGACTCATTGATAATGCTTCCATCGTGGTTATCGATGAAAAAATAAAGTGGGTTGGGAAAACCAGTGCCCTACCCGATAGTTGGTCATCATCGGAACAAATCCTGGACTGCCAGGGAAATCTGATCACACCTGGCCTGATTGATTGTCACACTCATCTGGTCTACGCGGGCAATCGGGCAAGGGAGTTTGAGCTACGTTTGGAAGGGGCCAGTTACGAGGAAATCGCCAATAGTGGTGGAGGTATCGTCTCCACAGTTACCGCAACCCGGAACGCATCCGGGGAAGACCTTCTCCAGCAATCCATGCCAAGGCTGAAGCAATTGATGAGCGAGGGAGTAACCACAGTAGAAATAAAATCTGGTTATGGCCTCGACACTGAAAATGAAATCAAGATGCTGCGAGTAGCTCAGGAGCTCGCCGATAAAACCGGTGTTCGGATCAGTAAGACCTTCCTTGGCGCCCACGCGCTACCCGCCGAATTCAAAAACGACGCGGATGGATATATTCGAACTGTGTGTGAGGAAATGCTTCCCAGGGCATATCATGAAGGACTGGTTGATGCTGTGGACGGCTTCACAGAAAGCATCGCATTTAACGTCGAACAAATGGAACGGGTATTTGAAATTGCGCAGTCCTATCACCTACCGATTAAGCTCCATGCTGAACAACTCAGTGATCTCGGCGGGGCAAAAATGGCAGCTCAACGAGGAGCACTGTCGGTGGACCATCTCGAATACCTTAATCCACTGGATGTAGATAAACTTGGAAATGGTAAGACCGTCGCCGTGATGCTACCCGGTGCATTTTATGTTTTAAGAGAGACCCAGCTTCCACCCATCGCCGCCTTGCGCGAGAAAGGTATTCCAATGGCCATCGCAAGTGACTGCAATCCGGGAAGCTCTCCAGTGACTTCACTGTTATTGTCCATGAACATGGCTTGCACGCTGTTTGGAATGACACCTTCCGAAGCACTTGGCGGAGTCACCATTCAAGCCGCCAGAGCGCTGGGATTGGAAAAGGTCATTGGTAGCATCGAACCTGACAAGCAGGCTGACCTGGTAATATGGGACACAGACCACCCAGCAACCCTGTCCTACCATATCGGCCTTAATCCATGTGCTGCAATCATGATTGGTGGAAAGTGGCAAAAATGTCTTCCATGGGATCATCCATAGCCTGGATAAATATCCTCTTTTTTCAGACTTAAAGTAGCTAAAACACCCGCAGGAAAACTAAAATGGCACCTACTCGAATTGATAAATCCCGACATATCCAGGCTCCAGGAGGGTCGTCCCTAACCTGCAAAAGCTGGCTCACTGAAGCAGCATATCGGATGATACAAAATAACCTTGATCCAGAGGTTGCAGAAAAACCTGAGGAGCTAATTGTTTATGGTGGCATCGGACGGGCAGCCCGGGATTGGGAATCCTTCGACAAAATTCTTGAATGCTTAAGGGAGCTTGAAAACGATGAAACCCTATTGGTTCAATCTGGCAAACCGGTTGGAGTATTCAAAACCCATGAAGATGCACCAAGAGTTCTCATTGCAAATTCTAACCTTGTTCCTGCCTGGGCAAATTGGGACCATTTCAATGAGCTCGATAAAAAAGGACTGATGATGTATGGTCAAATGACAGCGGGGTCATGGATCTATATCGGTAGTCAGGGAATTGTTCAGGGGACTTATGAAACCTTCGTGGAAGCAGGTCGGCAACACTTCGGCGGCGATACGAAAGGAAAATGGATTCTTACTTCCGGACTGGGTGGAATGGGCGGCGCCCAACCCCTGGCGGCCACCATGGCTGGGTATTCCATTTTGTGTATTGAATGCGACGAAAGTCGAATTGATTTTCGACTTAAGACCCGCTATCTGGACCATAAAGCGAACTCATTGGATGAAGCACTTGCCATGATCAGCAGCGCCTGTGCAGAGGGGAAGGCAATCTCAGTGGGACTAACAGGAAACGGTGGAGAAGTGCTACCAGAGCTCATAAAACGCAAGATTAAGCCCGATCTCGTGACTGATCAAACCTCCGCCCATGACCCCGTCAATGGATACCTTCCCATTGGGTGGACCATGGACAAGTGGCAGGATGAAATCAAAACAAACCCACAACTGGTCATGGCTGAATCCCGCAAATCCATGGCAGAACATGTTAAGGCAATGCTTGAATTCCACAAACAGGGAATTCCTACTGTGGACTATGGTAATAACATTCGTCAGGAAGCAATGAACTATGGAGTTGAAAATGCCTTTGATTTCCCAGGATTTGTTCCAGCTTATATCCGCCCCCTGTTCTGTCGGGGAGTTGGCCCTTTTCGATGGGTGGCACTCTCTGGTGATCCAGAAGATATTTATAAAACTGACGCGAAAGTGAAAGAGCTTATCGCGGACGATCCTCATCTGCACAACTGGCTTGACATGGCACAGGAACGGATCAGTTTTCAGGGTCTTCCCGCAAGAATTTGCTGGGTAGGATTGGGCCAACGACATCGACTCGCTTTGGCTTTCAATGAAATGGTGAGAAACGGCGAACTCAAAGCCCCCATTGTAATTGGTCGCGACCATCTGGATTCAGGTTCTGTGGCAAGCCCAAACAGAGAAACCGAAAGCATGATCGATGGTTCAGATGCTGTATCGGACTGGGCACTACTTAACGCATTACTCGCCACTTCCAGCGGTGCAACCTGGGTATCCTTGCATCACGGCGGCGGCGTTGGCATGGGGTTCTCCCAGCACGCTGGACTAGTCATCGTCTGCGATGGAAGCGAAGCCGCTGATAAAAGAATCAGTCGGGTACTTTGGAACGATCCCGCTTCAGGGGTTATGCGGCACGCCGATGCGGGCTACCAGGAAGCCAAACAGTGTGCCCGGGAATTCGGTTTAAACCTTGGCGCCATCACGCTCTAGCAATAGGTCAGGAACGGAACAACCCCATGCATGACATTAACATCACCTACCTTAACGGTCCAGACATTGAACAGCTTTCAATGTCGAATGACGAAATTCTGGACGCTGTAGAGGCGGGCCTACGCGCCGCTGGAAATAATCAAACCGTCATCGAACCAAGAGTACACCTAAAACCTGACGCCGCCTTTAACGGCCACTTCAACGTTCTGCGTGGTTATGTTGCACCTCTTGAGGCAGCTGGGGTGAAAATTGTTGGGGATTATGTGGATAATTATAAAAAGGGCTTACCGTCGGAAATGGCGATGTTGAACCTGTTTAATCCACAAACAGGAATGCCTCTCGCGATTTTGGATGCCACGGCCATCACCGAAATGCGTACCGGCGCATTGAGTGCACTGGGTGGTAAATATCTTGCCCAGAAAAATCCACGGATACTCGGCCATATTGGAGCAAGGGGCACTGCTTACTGGAATGTTCGACTGCTAGATCACTTATTCGACTTCGATGAGATACGGGTTCATTCCAAACGCCCAGAAAGCCAAAATCCATTCGCTGAAAAACTCACTCATGATCTTGGCAAGACGGTTACGGCTACGACTAACTGGGAAGACTGTCTAAAGGGCGCCGATATTATGGTGGAGGCATCCCGTCTACCTGAGCCTACTCCCCTTTTTAAAACCAGCTGGATTAAAAAAGGAGCCTTGGTTATCCCCTACGGCACTATGAGTGCACTTGAATTAGACCTACTGGATATCATTGATAAGGTTATTGTTGATGATCGAGGGCAAATGAACGCGGGCCCTCTTGGCGCGCTACGTCCCCATATCAATGCAGGAAAAATCAGCCCGAAAACGGTCCATGGAGAAATCGGTGAAATCATTATTGGTTCAACGACAGCAAGGGTGGCAGAACATGAAACCATTTTATTTTGGCACCGGGGGCTTTCTACCAGCGACATTTCATTGGGCGTAGCCATGCTGGAAAAAGCGAAAAAAATGGGGATTGGACAAACTCTCAGGTACGCCTGATGGTAAATCTTCCTTTTTCAGGGTTGTCAGTTCTCTCGTAAGGATTTGTTGCCATTAAATGACACGAAAAATCAGCTATAAAAATCCAATCGATGAAGCAGGCCAATGCACGGGCCTGAAAAT
>JAALKB010000009.1:0-9182 GCA_011088265.1 Gammaproteobacteria bacterium | reverse complement strand
GGGCCTGAAAATCCGTTACATCAAGCAGAGGGCTATCTTTCCAGATATTGCAGCTTGCCCGCAACACCTTTCCAATTATCCGCATCCGGGAGTGGCGGTTTACTTTCTGTGATAACAGAAGATACCCATGCCGTGGCAAGCTCAGCGTTTAGCGCAATAAACTGCACCTGATCGTCTGGCACTTCATGTTCGGAAACGATAGCATCGATAGGGCACTCTGGCTCGCAAAGTGAACAATCAATACATTCATCCGGGTCAATCACCAAAAAGTTGGGACCTTCGTAGAAACAATCTACCGGGCAGACCTCAACACAATCTGTGTGTTTACATTTTATGCAATCTTCGAGAACAACATAGGTCATACCAAAATCATCTCCAAAAGAGGTCTGAAACTAACATTTTTAACCCAACTGCTGTCAGCTGAATCGTAAACCTGGAATTTTATTTTACTGAAGTTTTTGCTATATGAATAGCACCCAACTCTCAGGTCATTCTCCTATTTCAGTAAAAACCCATTGCCATGCGCTAGTCATATGCTGGCGCCCTGCTCCGCCTGGAAATGGAATCTGGCGTGAAATTCCGGTAGCTGATCTTTGCCCAGAATAAAATCAGCAGCACGTAGCGCAATCATCTGGGTGGGTGCATTCAGGTTTCCACTAACAATATCTGGCATCACAGAAGCATCAACGACACGAAGTCCCTGCAATCCGTGGACGCGCATCTGTTCATCCACTACCGCCATTTCGTCGAACCCCATTCGACAGCTACAGCTTGGGTGATAATCCGTCTCAGCCCTGGCCCTAACATAACGTTCGAGATCCTGATTACTTGTCACTTCAGGTCCTGGCATCAACTCCTTACCTCTGAATTCACTAAAGGACGGCTGGGAAATTAGTTCACGAATACGTTTTACGGCTTCAACCAGCTCTCCCAGATCAAAAGGATCACTCAGATAGTTAAAGTGAGCTGCTGGTCTGTCTGCGGGGTCATTGGATCGCAAAAGAACCTGCCCCCGACTTTTTGGGCGCAACTGGTCAAGTTGGGCGGTAAACCCCTGAAACAATTTCATTTTTCCATTCCGATATTCGTAGTGGAGCGGAGCAAAATGGTATTGCAAATTAGGAAACTCTACCGGCGAATATCCATGAATATACCCACCTGCCTCCCAAACATTCGAGGCCACGAACCCTTTTCGAGTGAAAATCCACTGCAGGCCAAGGGCCAGCTTTATCAGGGGTTCATCATATCGATCCACGGTAACCGGTTGGGTACATTCCTGGATAACAGGGATGCACAGATGATCCTGCAAATTCTGCCCCACCCCGGGCAGGTGGTGAATCGCGGTAATACCATGTTGTTGCAGGTGGTCTGATGGTCCCACTCCGGACAACATCAATAGCTGGGGTGATTTAATCGCTCCAGCACAAACAATCACTTCTTTGGCTGCTTTTACCTGCTGAATCTGTCCCCGGTGTTCGAAAACGATTCCCTGGGCGACACCATTTTGGATGAGTATTCGGTGCACCAGAGCCTTTGTCTTCAGTTTCAGGTTAGGCCGGCTAAGAGCGGGTTTTAGATGGGCAACCGCAGCACTTGAACGCCTGCCATTTTGGGTTGTGCTATCCAATCTTGCCAATCCCTCGGGTTCAAAACCATTCAAGTCTTCAGAATACCCCAGTCCGGACGATTTTCCGGCTTCGAGAAAAGCATCGAACAATGGGTTTGGCGTTTTTCCTCGGGTAACTCCCAAACGTCCCCTCGCGCCACGCCAGTCATCCGCCCCCCGGTCAGACGACTCACAACGTTTGAAATAAGGTAAACAATGAGCATAGGTCCATTGGGATAGTGCGTGATTTTTTGCCCAATAATCATAATCCAACGGATGCCCACGCATGTAAACCATGGAGTTGATTGACGAAGACCCACCGATCACCTTACCCCTGGGCAAAGTCATGTTCCGATGACCGAGTTCGGACTCAGCTTCGCTCTCATAATTCCAATTGATACTCGGATCCTTATAGGCTTTGTGAACTCCCGCGGGCATATGCACCATGAGTTTATGGTCCATGGGGCCGGCTTCAAGGATCAGAACCCGATTGTTTTCGTCCTGACTGAGCTCATTCGCTAAAACACAACCCGCAGAACCCGCGCCGAGGATAATATAGTCGTATTCTTCGTGCCTGTGTTTTATCATGAAACTAACTTCACGAGGAATTTAGTGGAGTCTGGTATATGAGTCTGGAATATTTTGTGTTTGCAGAAAAATTCCCGATAGTTTGCATCACTGGGAACTCATCTACCAACAAAGGAAAATGGGTCATGGGCCTTAAGGCCGTATGCCCGCTTGGGATTGTTGTAATCCCCGGTCAATAGCCCGTAGTGAAGATTGACCGGAATTCTGATAGTGGATGTATTACCCATGATACCCAAAGCAGCTCCCGCTTTTACCTTCGAGCCGATGCGAGTATTGCGCTCAAAGTTCTTCAGATGTGCGTAGCACGTATAAACCCCTTCACCATGATCGATCACAATCATATTGCCATAGGTTTTGTAAAACTCTCTCTCCAGAATAACACCATCTGCAGCCGCGTATACCATATCCGCGGGGCGTTGATAGAAATCAATGCCCTTATGCCACCCACCATTTCTTGGTCCAAATCCGGACGACAGACAACCACCTCTTAGTGGCACCAGCGCCAGAGTTACACCATTGACGTTGATATAGGGCTGATACTTTTTGATTCTGCGATTGTTGTCTATTTTTGGCGCATTGGAGACTTTCATTTTGGGGCACACATGATAGTAATCATCCGTTTCCATTTTATTCACGGGTTTTTTAGTTACCACAACCTCCGGTGACTTTTCGCCGGTTGTACATCCCTGAATGAATATTAGAACAAGGACGAGAACAAAAAATGCTCTCATTTGGGCACCATCATCATAAAACCAGTTTCGCATAGCAAATTCATCTTTTGAATTGAGATAGTTTGGACTGTTCACGTCGCACAATGAAAGTATGTACTTTTCCAGGGAGCGCAAAACAGGAAGAAAACTCATTATACAGGTTAAGAGAACGGATCATGGAAACAGACCACACGAACAGAACCTGACTCCCCGAGCCCTGGGGAGTCAGAACTATTTCGTTTGCAATGTGCAAATAATATCTGCCAACTGTGCTTTAGAGATTCCCTGCCCAAATCGGTGGATGCATGTCCTTCCACCCCAGCACCTCCTCCAGCAAAGCAGATACCTGAAGAATAAGGTGATCCTGGCCCTGATGGCCAGCAAGCTGTACTGCACAAGGTTGTTGATTCGTTTCAAGCTGAACGGGTAGGGACGCTGCCGGCTGACCAGTGATATTGCAAACATAGGAAAAAGGCGCAAATGCCGCACCCTGATCCGCCCAGGTGCGGTAGTCAAATGCCTCAGTCCGACTATCAAATACCCCAAGGGCAACGGGATCACTTCCCAAAGCTGGAGTCAGCACCAAATCAACATAACTCATGGAATTCATAATCTTTACACTACTTCTGTGGGCTGACTCTCTGGCCCGGTAGTGATCCATTGCGCTCATGGCGCTCACTCTTTGTCGGATGTACGATGTCATGGCCTCAAGCTCACTGGGTTCGGGCTGCCTACCCACTTCCCTGATTCGCTTTTCCAATTCGTTTACCACATCAAACATCCACAGACTATCAAGCCAATTGCCAAATTCCAGATCACTGGGATAATCGTATGAGACAAGCTCATGCCCATGATCACTTAGGATATTACTGACTTTTTCAACAGCCATCCGTTGTTTCGCTGGCACTGGCTCGCCCATGGGAGTATTAAAGCAAACTCCAATTTTCATAGGCTGGGGTGGCTGATTCAAACAATGAAGATAAGACGGCACTTTTTTCATTACGGGATAGCGATAGCCCAAAATAGGTCTTGAAGTAGCGTCAAGAGCAGCGGCACTGTCCCTCACGGAACGGGTAAGTACATGATCCGAATTGAACCCACTGGCGAGCTCGGACTGCCCATGGTCCACCGGGCTCAGGCCCGACGTGGGTTTTAATCCGAAAACCCCACAACAGGCAGCGGGAATTCGAATCGACCCTCCAAGATCCGTACCATGGGCAATGGGAACCATTCCTGATGCCACCGCAGCCCCAGCCCCTCCACTACTGCCACCCACTGTAACCGCGTCATTCCATGGGTTTAGCGTTGGACCCCGAAATGTGGGCTCACAAACAAAATCCTCGGCAAACTCCGGCGTATTAGTCTTGCCCATTATAATCAAACCAGACTCTCGCCATCGCTTTACAATCTCACTGTCCTTTGCGGGCAATGCATCACGAAAAAAGGCACAGGAAAAGGTAGTCGGCATGTCATGGGTAAACACATTTACATCTTTAAGTAAAAACGGCACACCTCTCAATGCGTTTCCTGGACGGGCTTTCGAAAAGACCTCCGCCCTGGATTTCTCAGGGACCCCAACATAGGGCTCAGTAAGGGATCTGGCATTTTCAAAGTTTTTCATCACAACGGCATTTAAATCTGGATTGAGTATTTCAATCACATCAATACATGCCTCAACGACTTCTGCGCCGGAATAGTCGCCGTTGCCAATGCCCTGAGCCAAAGCGACACCATCCATTTTTGCGTATTCTGCTGCTTTCATAAATTCAATACCCTCTTTAATGAACTTCTTAACATGGGTGCTACCTTTGTAATAGTTATTGAAAATTCCATTTTATTGCCTCTTTATTGGCCGTCTTTATTTGGTTACAAGCCATACTAGAGGCCTGTATCCATGGTTCGTATTGTAGAAGATGGACATCCTGAATATACTTCCCGCTCTTATTCATTGCGGCACAATTCCCCTAACACTCTCGTATTCTAACCATGGAAATTAGTAATAAGTCCATCATCATCACCGGTGGAGCATCCGGTCTTGGTGAAGCAACGGCTCGTCGATTCGCATCGCTGGGCGCCCGTGTTTCACTCTTCGACATGAACAAGGAAAAAGGAAACTCATTGGCAGAGGAACTTAATGGAGAAACCCGCGATTGCGCTATTTTTCAGAAAGTTGATGTCACGGACGAATCTTCCGTGCAGCGGGCAATCGATGGCACCCGGTTTGATTCACACTCCGATGTTCGATAGTTTTCCGGAGAAGGTGGTGACGTCTCTATCAGAGAGTGTACCCAATCCTTCCCGCCTTGGTTATGCAGATGAGATTGCTCACCTTGCCCAGTTTATCGTAGAAAACAATTACATTAATGGCGAAACAATTCGCGCGGATGGCGCCATCCGACTTCAACCTCGATAGGCTCGGGAACCACGGGAATTTCGGAACACGGACGAAGCGCAAAGTTGGAAGGTAATCCTGGCTTACACCCGCTCTCATCGCGAACATACCCGACAAACTAAATGGCTTATGAGGATTGATTATTCCTGGTTCGATCGTTTAAATATTAGCCTGAAAGTCCAGTATGAAACTGGCAGGAATACTACTTCGGGACGCTTCTTTCTCCGGGATGTCGAATAACCAGAATCAACTAATTTCTATCATGGCTCAAGCTCATGGATCCATGCTCCTGGATCCAGGAGCTTGAATGTGCCGAAATAATCAATCGGGCAGCTTATCCCGTCGATGAGCAGGATAGTCCAAAACGACAATCCATCGTCGACCAGGTAAGAGCGGAGTTGGCCGTGGATGGATGCGCAGTCATTCGGAATTTCTTTAGTGAGCAGGGTCTTGCTGCACTTTTAATCGAGACACAGGAACGTCAGGCTCAAACCTATTACTCTAAAAAGAAAATGTGTAATGTCTATCTAAGTGATGGTGACGATACATTGACCCCGGCTCATATTGAGACAGACAAAATCCAGTAAGATTAGACAGTATGATTGATCCATCAAGTGAAGATTAAGTGGGTTTACCTGGTCTCCCAAAGAGGCCCGCAGAAGCCCCATCCAAATACTGTCAACTCGCTTTTAGATATTGGTGATGCCAAACGAGGCGGGGGGTTACTCAAGGCTCGAAATAACATTGTTGGGGGCAGCAGGAACTCCCAAAACGCCTTTGATCTTTGTCTTTACATAGAGATTACTTTAGATCAATATACTGAAAAATGTAATCTGCTTAAGTCACTTTGATGCCAGTTAGTAACTTCTCTGAATCTCTTCGCTACAGATCCCAGCGCTAGTATGACTATCAGGGTTTTTCGGCGCGCCCGCTAAACGGAGCGTTAGGTGCTGAAATCCATGGGGTGGATCTGTCAGAATCTTTGGACGTTAACGTCGTTCAGGAAATTCGTCAGGCCCTGCTTAATCACCTGGTTCTAGTCTTTCGAGATCAGTCCCTCTATCCGGCGCGACTAGCTGAAATTGGACGTTATTTTGGTAGTCTTCATATTAATCCTTTTGTCAGCGGAACCGATGGTGTCAAAGAGGTCATTTCCATACGTTCCGAAGAAAATCATGAAAAACGATTTACCGGGTTATGGCATAGCGATATTAGCTGGGACGCCCTTCCTTCCCTGGGTTCGATGCTCTATGCGGTTACATTACCAGACTGGGGTGGCGATACTTTATTCTCCAATATGAATCTGGCCTATGACACCCTGTCTCCCGGATACAAACAGTTACTGGAAGGACTCAAAGCGGAACATCGGGTCGACCGTTTTCACCATTCCAGGGCAGAGTTTAGCGATGTATCGGATCCGGTCATGCACCCAATAGTCAGGACCCACCCCGAAACCAACCGGAAGTCACTATTTGTAAACGAGTACTTCACCAGTCGCCTGGCAGACATGAGTGAGCAGGAAAGCCGGCCAATACTGGATTATCTTTTCGCTCACAGTATTCGCCCCGATTTCACTTGCCGGATAAGCTGGAGCCTAGGAACGCTAGTCTTCTGGGACAACCGTTGTACCCAACACTATGCAACAAATGACTATGTGGGGCAATCCCGCTTAATGCATCGAGTCACCATCACTGGTGACGAGCCATTTTAAGCCGCGATTACCGATCAAACTCGCTGGATCAATCTCACTAAATGGGCAAAAGCCCGAGGAAAACACCATGAATGTTGGATTTATTGGACTTGGAAACGTGGGTGCTAAACTTGCCGGCAGCCTGCTACGACATAATCATGACCTTACCATCCACGATATCGATAAAGATGCCGCTGCTGATCTGATCGAACGAGGTGCCAAATGGGCAGGATCCGCTAAAGCTCTTTCAGAAACCAACGAAATCATCATCACCTGTCTTCCGTCCCCCACGGTATCCGCGGCCGTAATGGAAGGTGAAGATGGTATTCTGGAAGGAATTTCTCCCGGATCCGTGTGGTTAGAAATGAGCACTACGGATGAAGATGAAGTACAACGCCTTGGACAATTAGTGGAGGACAAAGGAGGCATTCCCATGGATAGTCCCGTATCCGGAGGTTGTCATCGGGCAGATTCTGGAAATATCGCGATCTTTGCTGGCGGCTCCAGAGAGGGGTTCGAAAAAGCGTTGCCACTCCTCAAAGTTATGGGCAGAGAAATACTTCATACTGGTCCCTTGGGCTCCGCCTCGGTACTCAAGGTCATCACCAACTATCTTGCTGGCGTACAACTTATTTCTACTGGGGAGGCCTTCATGGTGGCGAAAAAATCAGGGATAGATCTTGAAACGGCCTATGAAGCCATTCGGATTTCCTCTGGAAACTCCTTTGTCCATGAAACTGAAGGCCAGTTAATCCTAAATGGAAGTTATAACATCAACTTCACTATGGATCATGAAGTCAAAGATCTCACTTTATTTGATGAGCTAGGAAAAAAACTCGATATACCTCTGGAGCTCTCTCCTCTTTGTGTAGAAATCATGCGGGACGGCCTGAATAAATTTGGTCCTCGGGTCTGGTCTTCCATGGTGGTAAAACGATTGGAAGATGCCTGCAAGGAGGATCTAAGGGCTCCAGGATTTCCTCCTTATCTGATCGATCATGAACCGGAGCAGGAAGGTGCTGAAGTTATTAGAAAATAGATCGGGGAATCAACGAACCCACGGCTTATAGATACCGAATACAAATAGCGCTAAAAGAGCTAACGAAGATGGCAGGACGGGGAGAAAAAACCTATTTCCGACAAGACAATGGCAAGCCCATTTCTTCAGAAGATATCTACCAAATGGTGATCCTTTACAACTACCAGAAAATGCCCATTACCAGGATCGCCAGAAAATTCTGTATAAAACCCATACAGGTTCGCCTACTAATTGGCAAAAGAGCCATTGGTGGATGTTGTGGCTAACCTTACTGGCACCGGACTCGTTTTATCCTGGCGTCAGGTCGATACTTAATCGTTATTGACTTAATCTTTATTGATCACCTTGATTTGTACTACATTATGGCCATTCCATGCAATTTAAGACAGATTGACGGTATCAAATAGCCACAAAAAATCCGGTACAAAACTTTGTACCGGATTAGAAAAATCAGTCCCTTACATTACCTTTTATGGGCAACACAATCTCAGGAAAACCTAAGTGACTTCGGCACCAAATTGCGCCGCAGTCTCGAGGAGAACTTCCCAAACGACAACAGCGAATCCTCGGGGAATGAAAAGCTCATAACCCTGCTCCGAGCGCCATAGGGTGACGCCAACATGGTGCAAGGCACTTGATGCTACCGCACCCACCCCAAAGGAAGCGGGACGTAAGTCCAGAGGCAACACTCGATTTAGCAATGTGGTGGCCTCAGGGCCACTAATCCGAAGATGGGTTCGGGAATGAGAGATATCCAGATTCGCACCTTCATTATCGGAAACCACAGGAGCCTGGACGCCCAATACCCACCATTTCAGCACTTCGGTTCGCAATATCGCACCTTCAGAACCAGTGCTGGATGAACACGGCCCTGGAGCGCTATCCACGCCAAGAGCCTGTGCGATCTGCTCACCCACCGCATCGATCGTTTCTGGCCATGCTGCAACCTGATGCAAACATAAATCCCTGACCTCGGTGAGAGTAACACCAATGTCGCCTTCCGAGCCAAAACGACCCAGCGTGTAGTGCCCTTCTAGGGCCGAAACTCGATCAACCATGCATCCGCTCTCCACTTGGATCATACATATGAGGTGAGACGATCTCTACCTCGACGTTACCTTTCCGCACCGGATCAGCGGCGATTGCGGTTTTTCCGC
>JAALKB010000200.1 GCA_011088265.1 Gammaproteobacteria bacterium | reverse complement strand
CTGACAATTCTCGGGTTCCGCCACGTGCTCAAGGCAATATGAATCGCTGCTTTCCGGGAATTGAAGGTGGCCCCCCTACTGCCGCGATTGCTGATTTTGTCACCCGACACCTTTTACCTCTTTGTGATGCTGGCATTGATCTACATTCAGGAGGAAGTAACGCCTATTACCTACCCTGCGCATTTCTTTGTACCTCAGCTGATGCGGAGATCACCCGACAAAATCTTGCATTGGCAGAAGCATTTAATGCACCAAATACTTATGTGGTGCGGGGCGAAGGAAGCGCTAGTGGATTCGATCCCATTGCACACCAAAACGGGGTCCCGTTTATTTCTACCGAACTCCATGGGGGAGCCAATGTCGATCCTGTGGCCACGGAAATTGGATTTCGTGGTGTCAAAAGCGTCATGCAACAAATGGGAATCATTGATTCCTGCCCATCGCCAGTTTCGACCACTCAATTTCTGAACCGTGTCGATGGAAGCGCCTATCTCAGCGCGCCGTATAGCGGGATTTTCGCACCAGCCTGTGAGCTCGGTGACTGGGTCAGGCCCGGTGATCTTGCCGGGCAACTTTACTCGGTCGAAGAAGTGGAGCGTCCCCCATTGAGGTTAAAATTTTCTACCCCAGGGAAAATCCTTGTACGTCGTAACGGCGCTCGAGTGCGTCGTGGATGCAATGCCCCGGGAAACCGTCCCAGGTATGGTGTAAATCCAGTGCCGGGCCCCCCAAGTAGCAAGTACTCCATATTTTCACTGGCTGCCAAAGCAGGATGCGATACTCATAGTTGGCCCCAGGTTATTACACAGCGAACACTGAAGTCCTATTACGATATCATTATTGTCGGTGCCGGTGGACATGGGCTTGCAACCGCCAATTACCTTGCAAAAAATCACGAGATCACGGATGTCCTGGTCATTGATAGCGGCTGGGTTGGGGGTGGAAATACCGCGCGTAATACGACTATCGTACGCTCTGACTACCTGCTACCGGAAAGCTTCAGGCTGAAGAATTTTGCACTGCAATTGTGGGACTCGCTGAGCCAGGAACTTAATTTCAACCTAATGTATTCACCGCGGGGCTACGTGGATCTGGCGCATTCCGATGGCGAACTAGAGCATTTTATGTTGCGCGCCAATGCCATGATGTTAGGAGGGGCCAATGCATCCATCCTGAATCGACAACAAATTCAGGAAAAAGTCCCAACCATCAATCTCAGTGATCAATCACGTTTTCCGATTAGCGGTGCACTGTTCCAACCTGAAGGAGGCGTCGTACGGCACGATGCGGTTGCCTGGGGTTTCGCCCGTCAGGCTAGTGAACGGGGTATCCACATCGAGCAAAACTGCCCCGTCACAGGCATCGAAGTTAAAAGCGGCAAAGCTATTGGCATTGAAATTGCTAATGGAAGAATTGGCGCCGGAAAGGTACTAATCAGCGCTGCGTCCGCTACCGCAAAATTGGCCGCAACAGCCGGAATAGATTTACCTCTGGAACTAATTAATGTACAGGCCTGTGTCACCGAACCGGTGAAGCCAATTCTGGATTGTGTGGTTAACTACAATGCTGGCCTCTCCTATATTAACCAAAGCGATAAAGGAGAACTGGTTCTAGGGGGGCTACCGATGGCTATCTATCATCAGCGAGACGGGGGAGCTTCGCCCGCATTGAAGATACGTTGGCGCGGGCTGTGCAAATATTTCCATTCCTATCGAAATTGCGCTTGATGCGCCACTGGTCTGGAACCGCCGACATTCCTATGGATGGTAATGCCATTGTCGGTGAAACGCCCATTGATAATCTGTATATTAACTGTGGCTGGGGCTATGCAGGGTTTAAGACAACTCCCGCTGTGGGTTGGAACCTGGCGCAGTGGTTGGCCCAGGAGAATCATCACGGGAATCACAAGGACAACACCCCGGAAATGCTTAAAGCCTTCTCGTTGCGGCGATTTTCTGACGATGCGCTAATCGATGACGCTGGGATTGGTCCCTACCCTTGGCTACATTGGCATATGTTACTACTGCCTTGCCCCCATTGTGGTAACCGCGACGAAAGTGAATTCGACTATGGCGGTCGTTCCGTTGAAATGCCTGCGCTGGAGGCAGCTACAATGGACTGGCATCAAACCCTGCATACGCGCAAACCAATGGAAGAATGGGTAGAAGAATTCTGGTTCCATACTGCCGGATGTGAGCGTTGGGTGCGCCTGTGGCGTAACCCGATCACTCATGAATTTGCCAGTGAATTTATCGGTAAATTTGTCGGTGACCCCGTCGATAATAATAAAAACAACGGGGGCCAGTAATGCAACCCAGGCGCCTGAAAAAGGGAGGATTAATCGACCGCAGTCAACGTCTGCAGTTTACGTTTAACAACCAACAACTTCAGGGCTATTCTGGAGACAGCCTGGCTTCAGCACTACTCGCCAATAACATCCATCTGGTAGCACGATCAATAAAGTATCACCGCCCCCGTGGTATTTTGTCCGCTGGTCTCGAAGAAACCAGTGCTTTGGTCACCTGCAAAAAAATCAATGGGGTCTCGGTTGTAAATTTGAAAGCGACTGAAGTGCAACTGGAAAATGGCCTTATCGCCAGCAGCCAAAACTGCTGGCCCGGAGTCAGGTTTGATATCGGTAGCTTACTGCAACTCTTCTCGGCAATACTAAATGCTGGCTTTTACTACAAAACATTCATGTGGCCAAAAGCTGCATGGCATCGCTTTTACGAGAAACTGATCCGTCGTATTGCCGGCCAGGGGCGCGTCAACGCCGACTACGACACAAATCTCTATGATAACCGTAATGCTTTTTGTGATGTGCTTGTTATCGGTTCGGGTTCAACCGGGCTTTCAGCCGCTTTGGAGGCAGCCGAATCCGGAGAGTCGGTAATTCTCATCGAACAGGACAACCAACTTGGTGGGTCTGCCTTATGGGAACAAACCAGGATTGACTTGCTACCTGCAGCGAAGTGGCTAGCGAAGGTAGCTGGAAAAGTCGAAGCACTCGACAATCTTCGTGTTATGACCAGAACACTGGCTTTTGGCCACTACGATCACGGTTGCATAATGGCAGTGCAACGTAATCAGACCGTAACTGATGCAATCGCCTGGCGGTTCCGCGCCAACCGCATCACCTTTGCTTGTGGCGCCACCGAACAGCCTTTGGTATTTCCAGGAAATGACCGCCCCGGCATCATGCTTGCGGCTTCGGTTCGGCAATACATTTATCGCTATGGGGTAGCTCCGGGAAAGCGTGCTGTACTCGCTATCAGGAACCCAGCGGAGCGCGAACTCACCCGACAAGCGCTGATTCATGCCGGTATTGAGATTGCTATGGACCTTGATTCTGGTTCACAGATTTACTCAACCCGAGGGCGCCGACATGTGCATCGGGTTTATTGGGTTGATGAGCAAAACCATCGGCAAAACACCAATTGTGATCTGGTGTGCATGTCCGGAGGTTGGGTCCCCAATCAGCAGCTGGCCTCTCAGATAAGTGCGCCGGGTAAGGTGAAATTAGATGTAAAACAACTCTTATCCGACACAGAATGGAATGTACCAAAAATAGACATCTCGATAATCAAGGGTTTAAGTTTTTTGGATTTACAAAACGATGTCACTCGTAAAGATCTGGAACTCGCTGTGGGTGAAGGTTACGAACATATCGAACTGGTAAAACGTTACACCACACTCGGCATGGGAACGGATCAGGGTAAGACCGCCTGGCCCAATGCGATCCGAGAGCTGGAGCGCATCAGTGGTCGTGACATTTCTGATATCGGACATACTACGTTTCGACCAGCTTACTCTCCGGTTAGTATTGGTGCTCTGGTTGGCGCCCAAACCGATCACTATATGACCCCCATAAGACGAACCCCCTTTCATCAGTCTTTCAGCAAAATGGGCTGCGTTTTTCAGACTTCGGGAGACTGGATATATTCTCGCTATTTTCCAAAACCCGGGGAAAGTATGGAACAGGCAGTGGAGCGAGAAGTGTTAGCAGTACGCCATTCCATCGGCTGCGTTGATATGTCGACCCTCGGTAAGGTCGATGTCAAAGGCCGTGATGCGCTAGAATTTCTATCACGACTTTACATCAACAATCTCGATACATTGCAAATTGGACGAGTGCGATATGTGCTGATGTTGCGAGAAGACGGTATATTGTGGGACGACGGTATCGTGGCTCACCTTGGTGATAGTCATTATCTGATTACCATGACCACCGCCAATGCCGGTGCGGTATGGAAGTGGATGAATAAGTTGCTCCACCTTCACTGGCCCGAGCTCGATGTCCAGCTCACATCGGTATCAGACCACTGGGCTTCCCTTGCTATCGCTGGACCGAATGCGCGACATTTATTAGCTCGCTTGCAGCCTGATTTTGAAATTGACAGGGACAACTTTCCGTTTGCCTCAATACGCCAGGGTTTACTGGCCAATCGACTACCCTGCCGCATTTTGAGTGTCAGCTTTTCCGGCGAATTGAGTTATGAAATCAACGTCCCGGCTGGATATGCAGTCTGGCTATTTGAACAGGTTATGCACAAGGGCGTCCACTATGACATTGCTGCTTACGGATTGGAGGCACTCGATATATTACGTATAGAGAAAGGCCATATATCCGTAGGCACCGAAATCGATGGTCGCACAACCCCAGCCGATCTTGGCTTGGGTGGTATGCAATCAAAGTCTAAATCCTTTATCGGTTCGAGTCTGCTACAGCGCCCGGCACTCGGCCATTCAAATCGAAAAAAACTGGTTGGCCTCACTCCAGCGGACGGACATAGCCCTATACCAGTGGCCTCTCATCTCTGCCATGCACCCTGGCAACCAGGTACCCAACCGAAATTGGTTGGTAATCTGACTGCCTCAATCTTTAGCCCAACATTGCAGCAACCCATTGCCCTGGCACTACTTGAAAATGGCCAATCAGATTCTCAGGGGAAATTGTGGGTTATTTCACCCTTGGAAAACCGATCAATTGAAGTGACCGTAGTACCTCCCTGTTTTGTGGATCCCAAAGGAGAGAGACTGCATGGCTGATACATTATTTAGATCCGCGACGACTTTTGATTCCGGCTTGATACCTGCTGATTCCCAACTAACCATCACAGAAGTGCCCGGTATCGGTCTTTGGTCGGTACAGCCGGACCACTATTCTGGGCTCGTCATGCTCACCCAGAAGGTATTTGGTACCGACCCAAATCCGGGGGGGCTATTGCAAGATGAAGAAAACTGTCTGATACAACTATGGCCAAATAAAGCTTTTCTGCGTCGAGAGAATGCAGCTCTACCAGAGTCAACCCTGACACTGATGGATCTACTTACCGACATCAGTCATGGTTTTTGTGAGTTGAAGTTAAGTGATATCCAGGCTTTCGATTTTGTGTCGGTATACTGCTCTGCGGACGTTACCCAACCAACCACTAGAACAGCCCGAACCATTCGATGTCTGCTGGGCCATTATCCGATCGTGATATGGTGGAATAACACGTCCGATATCCGTATATTGGTCGATCGCTCCTATGCCCAGTCACTACGTGACTATCTCGCCCATCTGATGTCCCGATGGAGCTGGGACTGACTGGGACTGACGATGATCATCACCTTTGTAACAGATATTGCTATGGCCTTTAACGAATAACCATATGGCTGCCACCAACAACAAAAAATTAACCAGGGGTCTCACCAAGGCACCGCTGAACGATCGCATCTACCAGAGCGTAAAATGGTCGCTGATCACAGGTGAGTATTTTCCGGGCAGTGTCCTGTCGATCCGTTCTTTAGCCAAAAAAATGGGAACCAGCACTATGCCCGTGCGCGAAGCACTCACACGGCTGGCGTCCGAGCGTTTGTTGCAATCATCAGTGAAACGCTCTTACAAGGTGGCCGAACTTGACCACAAGCGCGTCGCAGACCAATTTTTTCTGCGCGCCCGCCTTGAAGGCATTGCCACCGAGCTCGCAGTACCCAATATGACGTCAGCTCAGATTGATGATCTGGAAACTTTAGCCCATATGATGGTACAAGACATTGAATCAGGCCGTAATGAAAACTACATCGTGCGCAATTATAATTTCCATTTTTCAATTTACGCTGCCAGCCAAAATGAAGAGCTATTCTGGTCTATAGAACGTTTGTGGGCACAAACCGGACCCTACCTGGCGCAAGTAGTGCGCAACCAAAATATGCCGGAGGATTGGCAGGTATTGCACAGTGAAATTGCCAAAGCAATTCGCTCACGCAGTGCCGAAAAAGCGTCCCAACTGATCGAAACAGACATTAGTTGGGGAGTATCCACTTTCGCTGCCCATACCGGTAGCAAAGGGAAAGGCTCATGAAAACCTCAGCGCAGGTCTTGGTTATCGGAGGAGGTATAGTCGGCTGCTCTGTTTTGTATCATCTTGCCAAAAATGGTTGGACAGATGTCATGCTGCTGGAACGGATGGAGTTGACATCGGGTTCCAGCTGGCACGCTGCCGGTGGTCTTTTCACCATAACACGACCCAATACAGCAGCCGAAATACATCGTTACAGCTTCCAGAGTTATCGTGAGCTGGAACAGGTTTCGGGGCAATCCTGCGGCTTTCATTTCACTGGAGGGATCAATATCTGCCGCACCCAGGAAGAACTGGATAGTAATGCAATGATGCGCAGCGCCTGTCGACGTCTTGGCATTGAAAGCCACTTTATTTCCCTTGACGAGGCCAGGGAAAAAGTCCCTTTCCTCGACACCAGCCACATGCTCGGCGCATTGTGGGAGGAAGAAGGCGGCCATGTCGACCCAGCCTCGGCGACTCAGGCATTTGCCACCGCTGCGCGTAATCTGGGCGCTGGCATTTATCGACATACTGCGGTGACGGCGACAAATCAACGACCTGATGGAAGCTGGGATGTGGTCACCGAAAAG
>JAALKB010000199.1 GCA_011088265.1 Gammaproteobacteria bacterium | reverse complement strand
CATCTGAAACAGTTTGCTTCTAGGTAGAGTTTCCAGCACAGTGCGAAGGTGTTTATAGCCATAGCCTCCAGGCCGTAACCCACTTTGGGTGAGTACGTAGGCAGTCTTGTTTCTTAGGTGGGGTATTGATGGAGTTGGAAGCATGGCGGATGACCCGGAGAGAAATCCGAGAATACAGCTGACCTTACGGCGCTTTTTGTCATTTTTTCTCCCGGACCTCGACGTAGGTTCAAAACCATGTTCGAACAAAATGCAGTCCATATGGCTTGGGCGGTGTATTGTCGAGCGTCGCCTTGATTTGGTGAATACCACGGATGATGTGGGACTGAAGGTTATCGGAGGTAGTATTTCCATCACATCGCCCCCTTTGCTCATGGACGCGGCCTTAAGTACTCCAAGCAAGGAATTCGGATCAAGTTTAGTGGTTTGTTTGTGCCCCTGTTGGATGACTTCCAATTCGCAATAACCCAAAAATGCAAAATGGTTTTCCGTCATCCAGTCAAAAAAAGGTCCGTACTCAGCGAACACAGGCCCTTTGCGATTAGATTCTACTAGCTTGGCCAAATCACTGGTGTGCTGTCGCATTTTGCCCCAGTCTTTATAGACTACCGCAATGTCATTGATGACTTTGTTAAGGACTCTGGTCAGTTTTACATGTTCAGATTTTGGTGTGTAATCAATTCGTATTTGGATATAGGATTCGATTAGCAGTTTTATGCCTGATTTTGAGGATTTCGATTTCTCCGTTAATGCCTTACTGTGCTGGTCGCGATATTTTTCAATGCTAATAATACGATGATCGCGTCCTCTGGAAACAGAAAAAATGGGATGAAGGAGGCTAAGGGGTGTTTTGTTAATATGATTTAGTTTCATCACCAGGGAGTTCACAATGAACGGGCGGTCCTCAGTGACAATGGTGATGATGGTATCCCTGGTAGCACCTTTGGTCTTGCTGACTTTGGGTTTTTCGCTGTTGTCGGATTCATCTCCATTGGTTATGTCGATAAGATTTTTACCCGGTCGCCGATTTGCTCCTAGCTCGCGATGTCGAAAAGCGATATTTTTAAATGACCCAGCCTGGGTTACATTGAAGTCCTGTGTTGATAGCCGATGAAAATAGGCTTTAAGAAAATCGATATCCTCAACGGATAACGATGTTTTATTCGATCTTTTCAGTGCCGAGATAAGTGATTCGGTGACGGAGTTTTTCATGGTTTTAGACCTCGGTTTTTTCCCAATACCATAGGTTCATTATCAATGAATCCTGTATGAATGCGTTCGTGCCTTTGAAATTGTCGTCAGGTTATCAGGCACGGTTTCTATTTTTCTTTTCTGCTCTATTTTTTGACACGTTGGTTTTCAATACGCCGGTTTTTGACGTGATGGCAGGGCCAGGTTCTATCCCACTGATGGTTGTTTGGTAAATAGAATGACTAAGCCACTTAGGATAATTAATAGACTGCCCCCAAGGGTGATGAAATCTGGCCAATCCCCCCACAGCTGATATCCCCAGAAAACAGCGAAAGGCATGGCTGCATATTCAAATGGAGCGACCACCGAGACGTCGGTTACCCGATAGGCCTGGGACAGTAAATAGGTTCCAATTCCGACGAGGGAGCCGCATAATGCCATGATCATCAGGTGATGCCCTTCTGGCCATTTCCATGCCCTTAATAAAAACTCCAGTGAGGCATTGTCCGAGCCACTGAGGGCTCCATTTCCCAAGATCAATCCCGAAGTCGTGCACACAAGTATGAACATGATCCGGATATAAAACGCGAGAGTTGATGCTCTCTCTGAGACACCCAGTTTTCGGGTTAGCATTTGAAGGCAGGCATAAGTGAATGCGGCGAGAAGCGGTAGCGTGGCGGAAATTGTAAATGTATCTTGTCCCGGGCGTAACATAATAACAACACCAATCATTCCGATAAAAACTGCCATCCACCGTCGTAGTCCAACTTGTTCACCAAGAATGGGCTTGGATAGCAAACAAATAAAAACGGGGGCGGCAAAAAATACCGCGACCGCATCAGCTAAAGGCATGTTTGCCAATCCTAGAAAAAAGAACATATTAGCCAGAACAAACAAAAGGCCCCGTAAGGCATGCAAGGCGGGTCGCCGAGTTCGCAAAACCTGTATACCTCCTTCCAGATTGACGATTACCATTATAATAAGTAAAGCGAAACCGGCTCTAAATAGCATGATTTCGTGCAACGCATAGTGAGGACTCAGCCATTTGATGATGCTATCGCTGCCAGTAAGTAGGGCAACTGCACCTATTAAACTCAGTATCCCAATGGACCTGGAGCTTAGATTACTAGAGAAGGACGTCGCCATTTGGAGTCTGATTAGAGAATAGCCAGGGAACTGGTCTGAAAAAAGATAAAGGAAAGTTGGATAGTGACATAAAATAGTGGCCCTATATAGACCATACGTGACCCCTGGATGTATCACGACGACAGAGCTGTCAGGTATTCCAGTAATGGTCTAAAATTCCCAGTTCTAAAACTTCCCGTGTGGAACCACCGGATTGGTTTGCCAGACAATCATTATTTGAAATTTATCCAGGGGACCCACCAGGAAACTCACACAACGCATGTGTATACACCGTATTTTTATATAATGTGTTTTATATAACGTATTCTTATATTGGCATCGACTTGATCAAAACATGCTAACCGGGAGAATGATGAAACTATGAGATATCCGTTTTATATTGTGGACGTATTTAGTCCTCGTCCATTTGGTGGTAACCAGCTTGGCATGTTACCCGACGCCCGGGGAATCTCGACTCAGGGAATGCAAAAAATAGCACGGGAATTTAACTTCGCTGAAACCACTTTTGTGTTTCCACCAGAAAATGAGAACGCTACTGCGAAGGTCCGAATTTTTACTCCTATGGCTGAAGTTGATTTTGCCGGGCATCCAACTGTTGGTACTGCCTGTGCACTCATTTATGGTGGACATACCAGTGACCGGGAGATGGTTCTGGAGGAAAATATCGGCCAGATTTCAGTGTTGGTAGAAGATCTTGAGACGCCAGGGGAAAATAAGTCAGACATAGGGAATCTTCAGGTGTGCTCACTGGAACATTGACTAATACATCAGCTCTGGATAGTCCGGACGAACGACCAGACACGGATATATTGGCAGAGATTTTGGGACTACATCATTCAGC
The DNA here is from genome assembly GCA_011088265.1 of Gammaproteobacteria bacterium. Classification (GTDB taxonomy): domain Bacteria; phylum Pseudomonadota; class Gammaproteobacteria; order Arenicellales; family Poriferihabitantaceae; genus WLWV01. The sequence goes on along the minus strand of JAALKB010000199.1, from coordinate 3,744 downwards.
CGTTGTTGACGGCTATTTTGGCAGCGTTGGATTGAGATTCTGTTTCGCTCAACTGAATTCCGATGAATCTGTGGACCAAGCCGTGCTGGACAGAGCAAAATGGTCGGCTCACCTATCTGACGCGTGGTCTTCCAACCTGTTCTTCTTCTCCGGTGAGCTGATCAACAATGGGCAGTTGTACGCGCGGATGTCAGCACCCTCATTGGGTATCGAAGAAGACCCCGCTACGGGAAGCGCCGTTGCAACCCTGGTAGGGATCGCCGCGAAAAACAGTGGGATTTCTGCAGGAGAGTTTTCTCTTAATGTGTTGCAAGGAGTCGCAATGGGACGTCGGAGCGAAATGAAGGCAATGGCCCGGATTCAGAGCGGAGAAGTGATATCAGTGAGTGTAGGAGGCGCCAGTACTTTGACCGCCAAAGGTGAGATCGAAGTTGAGCCAGAATGGCTGGTTCAATAAAAATGTGGAGAAAGCCACAATGAGTCTATTCGAAGAACCCTTCAGGAATCTATCGGGAAATCCGTCGAGAAATCCGTCGAGAAGTCCATTGAACCGGGCTAGTTCAACATCGTATATTGTGATAGTTGAATAAAATCGCACAATGAGGAAAGTCCTCAATATTGCTCTATACAGAAACATAATTCCATGCAAAAGAAAAACCGAATGCCCTTTGCACTACCAGTGTTTCTACCCCTACTTGGTGCCCTTTTTTCTATTTTGATGACATCGGTTTCCTGGAGTGTGCAGCCGTCACCGGCAGATCTTGTGATGTTAGATGGTGCGGTGTACACGGTGAACGATTCGCTGCCCAGGGCTCAGGCGGTTGCCGTTAGTGATGGGGAGATTGTGTTTGTTGGTAACAATGCGGAAGCGGAAGAATACATTGCTGACAACACCGAGGTTATTGAGCTTCAAGGCAAAATGTTGCTGCCTGGATTCATAGATAGCCATAATCATGTTTTTGAGGGTGTGTTTTCGGTTGGCAATGAGTGTGATCTATCACCGGATGACACACTTGCAGGCCAAATTCCCTGGCTTGAGGAATGCAAAAGCCGCAATCCAGAACCCGGGAAGTGGATTACTGGTTATGGTCATCAGTTCGAAACCCTAATGAATAATGATGAGAACACGAATCCGAGAAGGTTGCTTGACACTATCTTCCCGGAGAACCCTGTCGTCCTGATGGAGGAATCCTCTCATTCCATGATTGCTAATTCCATGGCGCTGGAATTGGCAGGCTTCGATCGTGAATCAGATCATCCAATAGGGGGAAGATTGATGCGTGGGTCGGACGGTGAACTCAATGGTGTGTTATTTGATAACGCCGGAGACATCATCATGGAAATGGCCTGGAATAGCCGCAAAAGTCTTTTTGAGAATAATTATCAGGGGTTGCTAGGAGGAATGGATGAAGTGTCTCGTAACGGAATTACAACGGTGGGTGATGGTCGTTTGTATTGGCAAAGAGGGTGGTATGATGTCTGGCAGGCAGCCAGAGAAAATGGGGATCTAACTATTCGAGCGTCGCTGCGGCCTTGGATTTATCCCGATGTTGATATGGAAACCCAGTTCCAGTTTCTAGGAGATGTGGCGACAAAGGGAATTGACGATCTTCTAATCCTAAATCAGGCGAAGCTCTATAGTGACGGTATTATTCATTTTGGAACAGCCAGACTGCTGACTCCTTATGGTTTTAGCTGGCAGAAAAATTTGCCACTGGGGTTGAACTATATCGCCCCAGGGCCATTGATAAAATGGCTTGAAAGGCTGGAAGAGGTAAATCTTGGAGCTCACATTCATGCTCTCGGAGATCGTGGGGTCAGAGAAGCATTGGATGCCATTGAAGTGGTTCGTTCCAGAGGCTCGGAGCAGTTGTATAGTTTGACCCACCTGGAAATGATTGATGAGCAGGATATCCCCCCGATTTTCGCAGCTTGATGTTGATGCGGACTTTCAGGCGGGCGCTGACTTTTTTGAGTATACGGATTGGGCCACAGACTATATTGGTATTGATCGAGCAAGAAGGATGTTTCCAATGCGCGATGTTTATGATAGTGGAGCCAATGTGACTTTTAGCAGTGACTGGACGGTAAATCCGTTGAATCCTTTAGTGGCCATCGCCAGGTCGGTTAAGTTAAAAAAGTCCAAGGGGCTGCCGAGTGTTCATGAAGCGATTAAGGCAGCGACGATTAACGGAGCTATCGCCCTTGGGTTGCATTCCATTACAGGCAGTATAGAAGTAGGTAAATCAGCCGATTTTGCAGTTTTGGAGAAAGACATTACCAGACTGAGCTGGCGTAAGATCCGAAAAACCCCAATTCTGATGACAATTTTAGAAGGTGATATTGTTTATGATGCAACAGATTGACCATGATAGTTATTGGCATCTGACGTCCCTGGCTGATCCTGCCTGGTTTGGGTAGTTTTTGATTCGGATTTTGTTCTAACGATGCGGTGATTGACAAATCTCTGCAACGTCTCCCCCAAGGCCCATGGCATGTAAGGCAAGTTGATTTTTTATCGCTGGAATCTGGTTTACTGCATCCAGACCGATTTGGCGGGCCATTTTGACTCCAGAATACCGACTGGCGAAAAGCTTTTGCATGGTTTTCATTAAGGCAAGAACCCGGGCATTTTCTCCTTTTCGTGATCGCTCATAACGTCTTAAAATGGATTGATTGCCGATATTTTTTCCATTCGCTCTGGCTTTTTGGATTATCTCAGCCAGGACCGCTGCATCCATGAATCCGATATTGGCACCCAGTCCTGCCAGAGGATGAGTGGTGTGGGCAGCATCTCCAATTAGTGCCACTCTTTTGGCCAGGTATTGCTCTGCATGATGCTGGCGAATAGGAAATAGACGACGCTCGCTGCAATGAATGACCTTACCGATGCTGGATTGAAATACCCGGGACAACCCAGCGCAGAAGTCGCCGTCGGAAAGTTGTTTGAGCGTGTTTGCTTTTTCGTTGTCGCAGGACCAGACGACAGAGCACCGTCCATCCTGTAGCGGCAGCATGGCTACTGGGCCCGAGTCCAAAAAACATTGCCATGCTGTATTTTGGTGATCTCCTTCCAGAGTGACAGTAGTCACGATGGCTTGTTGTTCATAATCATGGAACCGGGTTTGGATATCACACAGTTCTCTGACGATAGACTGGGAGCCATCGGCGCCGATTGCCAGGTTGGCCCTGATCTGGAGAATATCCGTGATGGGCGTTGAATCAGGTCTATCATCAGTGTTCATCTCTACTTCCAGGCTCACAGATGTATCATGAACCTGTAACTGGTTTATTTTTTTGTTTTCGAAAATACTGACCTGGTAATTTTGTCTTAGGCGCTCACCCAGAGTGCTGATAACGGCATTGTTATCGACGATGTATCCGAGATCCGGGTATCCCAATTCTTCCGCGTTGAATGAAATACTGGCGAGAGAATGTTCCTCCCACACACGCATTTTCGAATAGGCGCAGGCTGCTTTTTTCTGAATTGATGACCAGGTATCGATATATTGCAATATCCTTATTGTTCCCTGATTGAGTGCGCTAACCCGATTCTCATCCCCTGATTGCCAATTTGGTAATGAACCATGGTCTATGAGGCTGATTTTAAATCCCTGTTTGGCTAGCAGACAGGCCAGTGTCGTGCCAACCATTCCGGCACCGACAATAGCGACGTCAAAGGTATTGTCAGATCGGAAGAGGGGCGGGGGGGGGGGGGGGGGGGGGGGGGGGGGGGGGGGGGGG
>JAALKB010000198.1 GCA_011088265.1 Gammaproteobacteria bacterium | reverse complement strand
CCCCCCCCCCCCCCCCCCCCCCCCCCCCCCCCCCCCTCCCCCCCCCCCTCCCTCCCCCCCCGCCGCTCTCCCGACTTAGGATCTACGATATGCAAACGTCGGGCACCTTGCTCAACCCAACGATCCGCTACCGCAATGGGATCATCAGAGAACACTGTGGATTGATTCATGTCGCCCTGTCTTAGGCGAACACATTTGCCGTCTTTAAGATCAATTGCAGGTATTAGCAGCATTTAAATGCCTCCGTTCCAGTTGACGAAATTTCTAAGTAATTGTAAGCCAGCGTGTTGGCTTTTTTCCGGGTGAAACTGGGTGGCAAAAAGATTGCCCTTCGCCACCGCCGCGGTAAATACATTGCCATATTCGCATTGCCCCATGACCTAGTCCGGGTTGGTGCTTTGAACATAGTAGCTGTGAACGAAATAAAATCGTTCTCCATCTGTAATGCCATGCCATAGGGGGTGTGAGGTGGTCTGGGTTACTTCATTCCATCCCATGTGGGGAATTTTGAGAATGACTTTGTCAGTCTTGTCAGTGGGAGTTTGTTGGGGTAGGACTGACTGTGAATTAGGTTTTGCATGACGGGGATGAGAGGAGAAGTGTTTCACCGAACCGTCCATTACACCCAGGCCATCGATTCCGCCGTTTTCTTCACTGTGCTCGAACAGCGCCTGTAGTCCCAAACAGATGCCAAGACAGGGTCCGTCTTTCAGTCGTTCCCGTACAGCATATTCCAGTTTTGGATTGGACTGGAGTTGATTAAACCAGGTCCCAATCGCGCCCTGGCCGGGGAGTATGAGGTATTCTGCTGCTTGGATAGTGGACGGTTGATTCGTAATACTTACCTGCCCGGAATGGCTAACGTATTCCACCGCTTTGCCTACGGAATGGAGGTTGCCAGTGCCAAGATCGACAATAACGATTTTGCTCATGACGACTTTCTTATGCTCATAACGATGCTCTGAGGCGGGGTGACAAACACCCGTTAGAGGACGCCCTTGGTCGATGGAATTCCCGACTCCCGGGGATCTATTTCCACCGCCATACGAACGGCTCTGCCAAATGCCTTAAAAATGGTTTCGGCAATGTGATGAGAGTTTTCACCCCGTAGATTATCGATTTGCAAGGTGGTCAATGCGTGGTTGCAGAAACCCTGAAAGAATTCGTGGATCAATGTGGTGGCGAATCGACCAATGACACGATCCGGGTATTTTGCATGACTGACCAGCAATGGTCGACCAGAAAAATCGATCACCACTCGGCTTAAGGCTTCATCCAACGGAACATAGGCATGGCCATATCTGCGCAAGCCCTTTTTATCCCCCAATGCCTTAGCGAAAGCCTGGCCCAGAGTGATGCCAATGTCTTCTACTGTATGGTGGTCATCGATATGTAGATCACCCTTGGCATGGATGGTCAAGTCCATGGCACCGTGTCTGGCGATTTGTTCCAGCATATGCTCAAGAAAAGGAACCCCGGTATTAAAGTCGGTTTTCCCTGACCCATCGACATCAAGGGTAACCGAGATCTGGGTTTCGCTGGTATTACGGACAATTTGTGCAATTCGATTCGTCATGGACAATCTGGATAAGTGTATCTATATGAAAAAAACCTGTTGATAAAAAATCAGGTGATGAATAAGTTGAGTGAGTGGTGATGTCGGTTAAATAGACACGGGATGAAATTTGCTGAAAGGACTCGCCGATAGGATAGAAGTGAAACAGGTTTGCTCAGCACTGGATCAAAGGAATCTCTGCAAAAGTTATGGACAGTCATCTTGGGTGGGAAGTGATCAAACAATGCCAATATGGCAATAGCAGAGACGGTAATGTTAGGGGTCCTATCTATGACAAAGTCGCAGGCTATAAAAATACGAAAGCGTGGGAATCGTTATTCATGGTATACAGCAGTTGGATTGATGACCTTCAGCAGGAGTTTCAGCAGTAATCTCCAATAAAATCCCCAATAAACCCAGGACTTCGGAGGAGTCACCTAATATGGAACGTAGTTTACAATTTATTGCCTGGTTTTGGTAGCTGGCCATAAGTCTATTTGGGGGTGGTGAGTGGCAGGTTTTGTGTATACTTAATGCATGGGTATGCAAAAACAGGTGGCATAAAATACGACGTAAAATGGTGGGCCAGGAAGTCAATCTCAACATTGACCAAAAAGCCTGAAACAAGGACGTCTGAAACAAGGACGTCTGAAACTAAAGATATCTAAGCGCTAAAGATATATAAAAGCAAAGACATCCATCAAGGAAAGCGGAAAAAGAATATGGTCAGGGATTGGCTAAAATTGTTGTACCTGAAAGGAATATCTCCAGGGCAAAAGCGTGCATTGGTGAAGCATTGTGGTTCTCCAGGACGGGTATTCACCACTCCCCCTTCAGAGCTTACAAGGGTGGAGGGTATGGATTACAAGGGGATGGATGCTCTGGTAAAGTTTAACGGTCTGAAGGGCCCAATTTCAGATCCATCTATTTCTGAAACATCCATTTCTGAAACATCAATGGATTTGCAATGCCAGCGGCTGCTGGAAATGGAAATTAGTTATGTGGGTTTCACCGAACCAGAATTTCCTTTCCTGCTAAATCAGATTTCATCTCCACCATTGGGACTATTCGTTAAGGGCAATATTGAATTGCTGCAGACCCCTCAAATAGCCATGGTGGGTAGTCGAAATCCGAGCCCATCCGGGAGACGCACCACAATTGCATTCGCCAGAAGGTTGTCAGAGCAGGGCATGACCATCACCAGCGGAATGGCTTGCGGGATTGACAGCAATGCCCATGAGGGAGCCCTGGAATTTATGGGTAATACCATTGCAGTTGTCGGAACGGGGCTTGATGTGGTCTATCCGAGGTCAAACCGTCAGTTGTTTGAGGAGATCGCTTATCGGGGTCTTGTTGTGTCTGAATACCCTTTGGGCACCTCGCCTCGTAAACAGCACTTCCCCCAGCGAAACCGGATCATTAGCGGTTTGTCATTGGGCACCCTTGTCATGGAAGCAGGCATGCGAAGCGGAAGTCTGATCACTGCGAGATTGGCAACGGAACAGGGGCGGGAAGTATTTGCCGTACCGGGTTCCATTCATTCACCGACCAGTCGTGGCTGCCATCATTTGATTCGGCAGGGAGCAAAACTGGTTGAAACGACTGCAGACGTCACAGATGAAATAAAACAGTACTTTAGCCCCCTTGAATTGGACGAAGCACAAAACAGGGAGGGGAGCATGAGAAGAATGGCTCATAGGGTGACTCAAGAGGTGACTTCAGAAGCGACCCGGAATATGGGGGTAAGCCCGCCAACTCCGGCTATTTCTATTTCTCCGAAAACCCTAACCAAAATCGAAACCCCAGAAGGGGAAGAGATCACCAGTTATAACCCACAATGGGAGACTGACCTTTTGAGGCTGATCGACTATACTCCGGTTGCCTTTGATCAGTTAGTGGAACGAAGTGGATTGACGGTAGATGAAATTTCCTCCATTCTTGTGAACCTGGAGCTTCGAGGTTTGATTACGGAGACAATCTCAGGTTATCAACGTCTACCTAACTGTTTGCCTGGGTAGCCTTGGTTGTCAGGCAGTTTGATGGGATTGGATAGGGATTATTGGGCAGTAATTCATTTACCCTGCTTAGTTGTGTGTTAGCCAGTTTTTGTTTCGAGTCTGCCCGGAATCTGTCTGGGATAATTGGTTGAGATGGTTGGTCTGGAATTACATCGATGGAAGTAGTGTTGGAGTCATCATCGAGAAACCGACCAATTGGTAACAGAAACTGAAAATCATTGTGCTTTGGATATTATGTTCTGGACAAATTTCAGTCCGGACAAATAATTTGGCTTAATGCTTAATGAAAGAAAATGTACTTGATATCTTGATTTATCTGTTTGAAAACTACATGTTTGAGGACGATGAGTTTGAACCTGATCAGGAAACTCTGGCACAGGAATTGTCCATGGCGGGTTTTGATCAGGTAATGATCGATAAGGCATTTGATTGGCTGGAAAACCTTGCCGTGCTTTGTAATGAACATGAGCTGGAAGAGTCAAGTCAGGCTCCCGGGTCAATTCGTCACTATACCGAAACCGAAATGCGACATCTTGGTGTGGAAGCCAGGGGACTAATACTTAGCCTCGAAAATTGCCGGGTTCTCGATGGAGTGTCTCGGGAAATGGTGATTTCCCAACTCATGGATTTGGGCGTTGACGGTATCGAGCTGGATCATTTAAAGTGGGTCATCCTTATGGTGTTGAGTAACTATACCGGCGGAGAGGGAGTAACCGAACTCACGGAATCACTGATTCTTGATGGACTACATACCTGTATTCACTAAGAAGATAGTTAAAAGATAGTAAAGTCAAAAATACAATTTAATCGAATAAGCAGCTAATGGGAAAACCGCTAATCATTGTTGAGTCGCCAGCGAAAGCCCGGTCGATGGGGAAGTATCTAGACAATGAGTTCAAGGCGCTAGCCTCCTACGGTCATGTCAGGGATTTGCGACCCAAAAAAGGCGCCGTAGATCCGGACAAACAATTCGAAATGGAATATGAAATCATCGAGCGAAATCAAAAGCACGTCGATTTAATTGTTAAAGAGATGAAAAAAGCGGATTCTCTTTATCTAGCCACTGACCCGGATAGGGAAGGGGAGGCGATCTCCTGGCATCTTTACGAAATTCTCAAAGAAAAGGGATTGCTGGAAAATAAACCGGTATATCGGGTTGAGTTTCATGAGATCACCCGAAGTGCGATTCGCAAAGCCGTAGAAAATCCCAGGGAACTCTCCCATAATCTGGTCGATGCTCAACAGGCCAGGCGGGCGCTAGACTATCTGGTGGGTTTTAATCTCTCACCATTATTATGGAAAAAAATTCGCCAGGGACTGTCTGCAGGTCGTGTGCAAAGTCCAGCCCTTCGCATGATTTGTGAGCGTGAAGCCGAGATAGAGAAATTTGTCCCAAAGGAATACTGGAGCGTTGAAGCGGATTTAAACGCAAAAAGCCAGGACTTTGTCGGCAAACTAACCGTGCTTGATGGGGAGAAAGTAAAGCAGTTTTCCATTACGGACGAAAAAACCGCGAAAGATGCCGAAAGCCGGTTGGCGAAAGCCGCTAATGGCAAGCTGGTGGTTTCCAAAATTGAGAAAAAAGAACGAAAAAGAAACCCGGCTCCTCCCTTTATTACCTCTACATTGCAGCAGGAAGCTTCGCGAAAACTGGGATTTAGCGCCAGACGCACCATGCAGGTGGCGCAACAGCTTTATGAGGGTATTGAGATCGAAGGCGGTGCAGTTGGGTTGATTACCTATATGAGAACGGACTCAGTGGTTTTGTCTGGGGATGCCCTAAGCGAAATTCGAGAGCTAATTGCCTCCCGATATGGTGCCGATTCCCTGCCAGCGGACGTTCGCACTTTTAAGAGCAAAGCGAAAAATGCCCAGGAGGCCCACGAAGCCATCCGACCAACCTCGGCGAAACGGGTTCCGGATATTTTGCGTAATCAACTTAGTGATGATCAGTTTCGTTTATACGATCTGATCTGGAAAAGAACCGTGGCCTGTCAGATGATTCACGCCACCATTGACACTACATCCGTTGATATGGCTGCTGGTGATGTGGGTACATTTAGATCCAGCGGATCGATTATTCGTATCCCCGGTTTTATGTCCGTGTATCAGGAAGGTCAGGATGATAAAAAAGACAAGGACGATAAAGAGGTATATCTGCCGGGTATGACCGAAGGAATGGTGGTCGAATTAAAACAAATTCGTCCTGAACAACATTTCACGGAACCACCTCCAAGATTTAACGAAGCCACGTTAGTAAAAACTCTGGAAGAATATGGGATTGGTAGACCGTCAACCTATGCATCGATTATTAGCACACTGCAAAATCGTGAATACGTGACGTTGGAAAAAAGGCGCTTTGAGCCCACGGATATTGGAAATATCGTCAACCGTTTTCTTTCCAGTCATTTTACCCGTTATATGGATTACGAATTCACCGCGAGGATGGAGGACTCTCTGGATGAGATTTCCCGGGGAGAGAAAGAGTGGATTCCGTTGATGAGTGAGTTCTGGACTGAGTTTTCTGAACAGGTAGACGAAAAAGAAGAAAGCGTAAGTCGAGAAGAAGTGATCCAGGCCCGAACCCTGGGCGAAGACCCGAAATCTGGTAAACCTCTGTCAGTCAGAATGGGACGATATGGACTCTATGCCCAGATTGGCACAAAGGATGATGAAGAAAAGCCAGTTTTCGCTGGGTTGAGACCCGGACAAAAGCTAGACACCATTACCTTCGAAGAAGCCATTGAGCTGTTTAAACTACCCCGCGGTCTGGGAGAGACCCCGGAAGGCGAAAAAATTACCATTGCCATTGGCCGATTTGGGCCCTATGCCAAATATGCCGATAAGTATGTTTCCCTGGGGAAGGACAACGATCCTTATACCGTTGAAAAAGACGTGGTTTTGAAACTCATCGCGGAGAAAAAAGAAAAAGACGCCAATCGTCTTATCCTCGACTTCGAAGAGCAGGGCATCCAGGTATTAAATGGCCGCTACGGTCCCTATGTCACCGACGGTGAAAAGAATGCACGAATCCCCAAAGATGTCGAGGAACCCAAGACCCTAACGTTGGAAGACTGTATTGAACTTCTAAAACACGCCAAGCCGGGTCGTAGTAAAAAGAAAGTTGCAAAAAAAGCAGTGGCGAAAAAGAAAGTAACTAAAAAGGCGACGAGGAAAAAGGCCGCAAAAAAAGTCACAAAAAAGAAGGCGTCCGGCAAAAAAATAGCTAAGAAAAAAACCTCTAAGAAAAAAGCGTCAAAGAAATAAGGTGTAGAGAAGAAACCTCTTCCTAAACCAACCCAACTTCCGAAATACAACTACCGAAAAGCGGCCCGTTTCTCACTCCTCATTCCCACGGCCCCCCGTGGGAATGCATACCCGACCCGGAATCCGCCCCAACACCGAATTCGACGA
>JAALKB010000197.1:4512-7053 GCA_011088265.1 Gammaproteobacteria bacterium | reverse complement strand
TGGCCTTTTGCCTTGAGTTCACTTTGCAGCTCTCTCAGGGTCAAATCCAATGACGCCGCAATACCCCCAATGGCCCTGGTCGCGGTTTCTGCATCCGCTTTGGTTACCTGCTCAGTGATCAATACCGCAATCTCCGCCTCATGATGCACCTGACCCAAACCCGTGGGAATACCAATGGGCGATTCCATGGGCACCAGGGCTGTAGCAGGTTTTATGAAAAATAGAGGATTCGACAGAACCGGATTACCCATCTCCTTTGCGTGTTCCGCATAGTTGCGACCGATACACACGGCTTTTCCATTCGGCAACCCTATATCGCGACCATCAGACCATCGATGTTTATACATAGCAATAAATTGACTCGTTGAGTTAGTTAAAATTTGCGGGTGAAATAACCTGAAGAGATCGTTCGTGACATTATTTCGTGGAGAATCCAGTGGGATTTCCAGGAGTCCAGAGTTTCATACACTATTTTAGGACAGTATTTGAGCAGTTATTCAGAAGAAAATATTCATGGGCAGTCTTCACCGTTTGAAAATGAATATCGACGATATCTGACACCACATTAGCATAACCGCCAGCCATGCTAACCGCACAAGGCAGGCCGTATTTTCGACAAAAATCAAACACAAGTCTATCCCGGGCCAACAAGCCTGATTTTGTCAGCGCTAACTTGCCCAACCGATCACCCTCATAAGGGTCTGCTCCGGCGACATAGATTACACAATCCGCATCGAATCGGCTTTTAATGCTATTCAGTCCTTCTTCCAGAGCAGCGAGGTATTGCCCGTCTGAAGTGTTATCCGGCAAACCAATATCTATGTCTGAGACTGCTTTATGCAATGGAAAATTGCTTTGCCCATGAATGGAAAACGTGAATATCGTGGCATCAAATTGCAAAATACTGGCGCTGCCGTTTCCCTGGTGTACATCACAATCAATGATCAAGGGGTAATTCCGGAGACCTCTGTGTTGGACGGTTCTTGCCGCAATCACACTGTCATTGAACAGGCAGAACCCCTGGGGTCGGTCGCTGTGGGCATGGTGGGTCCCACCCGCCAGATTCACTGCCACGGCATCATCGAGGGCATCCTGTAAAGCCATGATTGTGGCTCCGGAAGATCGACGGGAGCGCTCTATCAGCTCTTCTGACTAGGGGAAGCCGAGGGCACGGCAGTCTTTTTTATCCAATGCTCCTGAAACTGCCCTGGCAAGATAGGCATTATCATGAGCCAAACCGATCTGAACGACAGTGGCTCCTTCGAGAAGTCGTAATTCAACACCACGGAGTTCCTACGCTACCCTGTCCCGTAACCCCCGCTATTTCGCCATGGGAAAGCGATGATTCTCAGGCAACGGCAAATCATAGGTATCACAATAGTATGCTTTCAAAACTGAGATTAATCCCCGGCTCCGGTTGGCTTGGTTTACGAAAGAGGCTTTTGATGCTGATTTCTTCGGTGATAGTGCTCCCGGTAAACAATGGAAAGCCCGCAAGCAACAATAATGACGCCTCCAATCCACGTCGTAATGGCGGGAATTTCTGACCAGAAGCAGTACCCTACTATGGCAGAGAAAATGAGTATCACGTATTCAAACGGTGCGATGGCACTCGCCTCAGTGAACCGAAACGATGAGGCAAACATGTATTGCTGGAAGCAACCCAACACCCCAACGCTTACCAATAAACCCCAGCCCAACAGGTTTTGGGGCATCACCCAACCCTCGAACCATATCCAGCAACCAAAGACCATGGCACCGGCAGTGTTGTGGATGGCATTGATGGTACTAACTTTTTCGGTAGTACTTAATACCCGTAGCCAGATAGACACAAATGCGCTGCCCACTGCGGCTCCCACTGCCGCCACCGTTCCGAGACTGAATGAGGCAGTGCCTGGCTGAACGATAATAAAAACCCCCAAAAACCCCAGCAGAACCGCAGTCCAGCGATAAACGCCGATTTTTTTCTCCTAATACCGGAATGGAAAGGATCACCACGAAAATGGGAGAAATATAGGTAAGTAGAGTTGCCTCGGCCAACGGTATTTTACTGATGGCGAAGAAAAACAGCGCCAAACTCATGAGGCCTGCGGACACCCGAATGGCGTAATCCCGATAGCGGGTTATTTTTAGTGCGGACAAACCTGTCGTCATTGAAACCATAATGACCATGGGAATCGCCACAAACAGATATCTGAAAAACAATACCTGACTAATCGGATAATCGTCAACCAGGTGTTTGACCAAAGCCGAAATCGCCACCATCACTATCATACTACCAACAAAAAGCAGGATTCCGAAATAGGGGCGATCCGCTCGGTTGGACTGCATTACCTGACTCCTTTTCGAGTAGAGGCAATTCCGACCACGATACAAAGCAGGGCAATCCAGGTTTGTATCGTAATGGTTTCAGAGAACACTAACCAACTCCAGAAAACTCCGAATAACGGGACCAGGTAACCAACCTGCGCCATGAATACCGCACCGTTATCGCGAATAACGGTAAAACGCACCACGAAGGCAAACGCTGTGGCAATTACC
>JAALKB010000197.1:0-4412 GCA_011088265.1 Gammaproteobacteria bacterium | reverse complement strand
ACCGGTGCAAGACTTAACTCCACCGCCATGGGTCGCTCAAAAATCAATGCCATCGGGATGAGATAACAACTACCGGTAACCATGATCGCAGCAGAAGTCGAGATGGAGGGTAGATGGGAAATCCGCCTCGCCAGTACCGAGGACGTGGCATAGCTGGCGCCGGCGGCCATTACCGCGATTTGCCCTTTCAACCCTCCCAGACCCGTTTGCATCAACTCAACCATTACCAATACAGCCACTCCGGAAAATCCAATCAGGACTCCCATTCCCCGGGCCCAATTGATGCGTTCGCCTTTGGTAGAAAAATGCGAAATCAATAAAGCACAAAAAGTGCCGGTCGCCATGAGCAATGCCGCTTCGGCGCTTGAAATGTATTGCTGACCCCAGCTGATGAGATAAAAGGGGATGGCGCTGTTAAACAATCCAATCACGGTGACCCTTCGCCAGTCCGCCAGGGTCCGGGGGAATGCATAGCGAAGCATCAGACTCACCAGAGACAAAATGACGGCTGCGAGAGCGACTCTAATTGCGGCAACCGTGATGGGCTCGAAGGTTTCCACTGCAATGGCGATGAAAATAAATGCAGCCCCCCAGATCGCGCCAACCAGCACAAGGCGAAAAATATCAAAGGGAGTTGCTTTACGAAGCGCTTGAGCCATTATTTACGATGAGGTGTTTGCGATGAGGCTATTTATATGATGAATAAAAACCAAACACTAGCCCGAGTCTAGTCAGCATTTGAGTATATTGGATAAACCGATAAGCACGTTGGTGATCTGGTATTGGGTTTGTGTCGTGCCAATCTAAAAAGGCGTGCTCAAGACTATCTCGCAAGCACAACACCTGAGACCCGTATCAGGATGGTTTGGTTAGGATAGCCTGATCAGGACAGTGGCGCTCCTTCAAGGGTAATGCGATGCATCAGGCGCCTCTCCCCTGGATAGTCATTTTGCGCCTGATGCCAGGTCGCCCGATTATCCCAAAATGCGATGGAGCCTTTTTGCCATTGAAAGCGCATAACGAATTCTGCCTGAGAGGCGTGCTGATAAAGATATTCAAGCATGGGAGCCGATTCCTCTTCCGTCCAGCCATCAAATTTCACGGTAAAATCTGGATTCACATACAACGCCTTTTTGCCGCTGTCGGGGTGGGTAATAATCACTGGATGACGAGCATCCTGGGTAGCAAGATGGCTGTTAACGTAGCGATCTTCATTCGGATCTTCTGAGGTCACTGCTGATTTACTAAAGGTATGGCGACTGGAGTGGATTGCTGTCAGTCCTTCCAGGGTTTCCTTGAAACCAGGGGACAATGTATCGTATGCCAGATACATGCTGGCAAACAGTGTGTCCCCACCCGAGGAAGGAACCTCTTTTGCATATAAAATGGAACCCTTTGCTGGAATCTGATCATAGGAATGATCGGTATGCCAACTACTACCAACCACGGTTTTATGTTTCGGTTCCTTTCTCACCTGGGCAATATTCGGATAGCCATCAACAGTTTCGAAAAAACGGTTGATGACAATGTCACCTAACCGATTCGCAAAATTGATATGTTGATCACAGGACATTTTCTGATCACGGAAAAACACCACGCCGTGTTCATTTTGCGCTTCCCTGGCCATATCGAGTTCAGTATCCGTAATCCGGTTAACGTCAACCTGGTCGAACTCAACACCAAACGAATGCTCCAACTTACGCATTCTCATCGCTGCATTCTCATCACTAAATCCCTACACCATAATTGTATCAAGATAAGCACCTGGTTCCGCATTACGACTCTTTCAACTCATTTCAACAGTCAGTGACCGTGACCGGTCCCATGTTTTCTCCATGGATCCCCTATAATCCGCCACAGTAACCTGAATTCCTCCGGAGTTCGTCTCTTGCACAAATCAAGGTTTTTTGAAGGTGCTTTAAATCCGGTCAGCAATAAGGCAATCTAAACCAGATATATGGCAATTCGCCCGACCAGGCTGATGGCCTTGTTCAACTGGGTTAGAATTCGTCTAGCGCTGGAGAGTTCTTTGAGCTGTTCTTTTAACTCCTCTGTGCGGCTCTCGATTTCTTTTGAATGCGCCTCTAATTGTTCGGCAACTGACTCAAGACGTTGAACACTCAGAATACCGAGTAATTGGGACACATCTCCACGCAGCAGCGAATATTCATTTCTGATACGCGGGGGCTGGCTTTCGAAAAAAAGCCTTACCTTGCTGGAGCCTAGCTGGCGGTTAAGGGACTGCAAATATTTAATAACCTGATTTGGTGTCATTGTTTTTCTCCCCTCATTCGAATGCTTTGATCACTGCCTGAATAGCATCAAGCTCCGCTTTAAACAACTCAATTTGTTTCAGCAGATTTCGCTCATTTTTAACCACTTCCTTTAACAACTCGCCCAGGGAACCCGCCGCCGCTTTGCTCGCTTCCGCTAGTGCCAAAACAGAAGATTCTGCAGTTAACAGGCGTCGACGGTCCTCCATCCACTTAACCGCCTTCTCCGGGCTTTTCATCAATGGTGTTGACGCCAAAAAAGGCCCTTCGATTAGCAATTGATTTTGTCGGTCGGAGAGAACCTCGATATCGTAGTTGAGATCATCAGCAATCACCCCGAGCAGTTCTTCATGGGTATTTAACGCCATTTGAATAATCGGCTGATCCCGCTGAATTCGCTTCTTGAGGGTTGCACGTTGCCGGGAGCCGATCACGTATTCAGAGAAAGACGCTATTTTTTTCTGGTTTGCTTCGCTTAGCTCAAACACACCCGCCGTGCCGAGCTTTTGGGACAGGGCATTGATGCTTTTGGCGGTTGCTGCCAGAGCATTTGAGGTTTGAGACACTTCCTTGGTGCCAACAAGCTCACTAAGCTGGGTAAAGTACTTCGATAGTGTAGACACATGCTGACGCATTACACTAAATGCCTGAATGCGTCGGACATCGATCATTCGGATTTTTTCCAGCCTCTCCAATTCCTGTTGGCTGAAACCATTACCCTGTCGATCAGCGAAACTATTCTCATCAATCAACTCGGCTGAACTTCTGTCAATTGCCGTTGCCTGGGCTACGTCAAAAACATCATTCAGGCTTTTTGCATACTGCTGACCGGCTTCGGCGAATTCGGAATACGGATCCAGCGAACGAGTTGCACAACCGGATAGAACCAAAGCGAAAACTAATACTACGAGTCTCAAATAAAGGCTCACTTCACCACCCCTCTTATCTGTTATCTATTTTAATGTTTTGCCAAATAGCCTGTGCCAGTTCCTGGGAACCCATTATAGGGACAAACCCTACAGAATCGACCCCCAAGTCGGCTATCGTTTAGAAAATAGCACAGGTGCCTTGATATCATACCCCAAACCCGAGGTATTACACCAAATTTTTTCTTATTTCACAGGGAGATAGCGCATCTATTTGAGAATACACTTATTGAATGCGAACTATACCTGTAATATGCTTGTTGATCCCGACCGATTTTCATAAAAATTGGCTAACCCAAATAACGATGAAACCCATCTTCCAAGCGGAAAGAGACCTGGGAAAATGACCTTTACCTTTGAAAAAATTAACGAGTTTCAGCAACGAGGTTTTCTGGTCGAGAAAAACCTCGCTTCCCGGGAAACCTGTGAAAACATGCTACAGGTAATTGAATCGTCATTGAACCCTCCTT
This sequence comes from Gammaproteobacteria bacterium, assembly GCA_011088265.1. Taxonomy (GTDB): domain Bacteria; phylum Pseudomonadota; class Gammaproteobacteria; order Arenicellales; family Poriferihabitantaceae; genus WLWV01. The sequence continues at coordinate 743 of JAALKB010000197.1, read as the reverse complement.
TAGCCCCGGTCGAATTCGAAACCGATGTACAGTATCCTGGAGCGCCAACCAGCCGAAACTCTATGGGGGGAAATACTCCGAGACGCTTATTGCACGCCTATACCCGGGACAGTATTTTTCGAAACTGGGCAACATCCCCCCTCGTCTCTGATCGGGTTAGAGAATTGCTTCACGCAAATCAGATCGAAATGTCTCAAAACCATCACAATTGCATTATGACTAAACATCCGGGATTTAGTAGTGCAACCTTGTGGCATCAGGACATTCGTTATTGGTTGTTCGACGAACCCAATCTTGTGAGTGTCTGGTTGGCGTTGGGCGATGAAAACAAAGAAAACGGCGGACTACAATTAATACCCGCCAGTCATCATAAGCGTCTGGAGCGGGGTCGTTATGATGCTGCCTTCTTTTTGAGACCGGATTTACCTGAAAATCAACCCTTGATTAATAGTGCTATTTACGCCAATCTTTCCCAGGGTGATACATTATTCTTTCATAGCGGAACCTTCCACGCGGCGGGCCAAAACCAAACAGATAAAATTAAGACCTCGGTAGTTTTTACCTACCATGCCAGCAGTAATCAACCGTTGGAAGGAACGAAGTCTTCGAATTATCCTGATATACCCTGCCCCGGTGAGGAAGAATAATTGATCGATCCTGGTCTTATCACTTCGCAGACCCCTTGGTGAAACTGAGCTATTTCACTATTTCTTCGGAACCTATGGGGGTTTTGACCCTAATTA
>JAALKB010000196.1 GCA_011088265.1 Gammaproteobacteria bacterium | reverse complement strand
GACTCCAGTTCATCACCCCCCGCCCCCCGCGGCAACCCCGCCGCTCCACTATTGCCAACTGCTCCGATTGGCCCCTATGGCATACCTGTTTATCAGCACAACGAACCGGCCTCCTCCCCAGTACTGACCACCTCAACCTCCCGGCAACTTGGGGACATGATGCAAGCAACGGTCAAACAGGGCTCGGCGAGAAAATCCTTCCGCCGCCTCAAGAACAGCGTCCTCAAAGATGTAAAAGTGGGAGGAAAAACGGGTTCACTCACGGGTTTTAGCCCGAAAGGAAAATATGACTGGTTCGTTGGATTTGCGGAAGGCAAAAATCGGAAAATTGCTTATGCAGTATTATGCATAAACAAGGAAAAGTGGTACGTAAAATCAGCACAACTTGCGAGGCAAATGTTAGAGTATTACTTCGAAAAAGCCCCTGAAGAAATCACTGCGTTATAAGTCTTTTCTTTCTAAAACTACGACAAAAAAAACGCTGAAGCCAACCTGGTTAGCTGTGAACCTGTTCGGTTGTAAGAGTGATTCAGCAAAGCCCAATACATGAGTGAAGCAGGATGAAACAGTATCTGGATACGGTAAAAGAGGCGCTCGAAACGGGCTATAGGAAGGAAAACCGAACAGGTATCGACACACTATCCACTTTCAATATCAACTACGAAGTTGATTTAAGAGAAGGTTTTCCGTTACTCACGACGAAGAAAATTTCATGGAAGAATATTGTGATTGAAAATCTGTGGTTTCTATCGGGCAGAACTGATATTGAGTTACTACTGAAACACAACTGTCATTTCTGGGATCCATGGGCAGATGAAAATGGCAAGGTACCCAGCGCCTACGGAAATTTCTGGCGACACTTTCCACTGCCCAATGGTGAAAGTAACGATCAGATAGCCTATGTGGTAGACCAGCTAAAAACCAACCCCATGAGTAGAAGAATGGGTGTGTCAGCGTGGGCTCCGGGTAATGCGCAAACCAGTGCATTACCCCCCTGCCATGCATTCTGGGTAGTAAATACCCAGATGGATGAAAACCAGTCTCCTTATCTATGCCTGCATCTCACCCAACGCAGCTGCGATATTGCCTTGGGTGTCCCCTATAATATTGCCGGCTATTCACTTCTACTTGCGCTGTTCTCTCGGTTCAGCGGTATTCCAGCAGGAATTTTCGCCCATACACTTATTGATGCACATATCTACACAGCAAAAGAGAACGGCTCCATGGAGGAATACGATCATGTTCCCGGACTGCAACTGCAACTGCAACGGGAACCCCGTGAATTACCCACATTGGAGATAGATCCTTCAATCCAGAATCTCGAAGATATTGAGCCGTTATTGGAATTGGGGACAGATGAAATCATGTCCCGATTCGTATTACATGATTACGACCCCTACCCGGCCATCAATTTCAAGGTCGCGGTTTAACATGGATCGATTTCCTCCTTGCCTCGGCGCCATTGTCGCCATGACCAAAGATGGCGTCATTGGTCTGAACAAACAACTTCCATGGCATTACTCTGAAGATTTACGTCGTTTCAAACGGATCACACTAAACAGCTGCATAATCATGGGCCGACTTACCTGGGAGTCTATCGGAAGCAAGGCACTACCAGGAAGAAGGAATATCGTGGTTAGTCGTTCCGGGGTTGAAGGTGTGGAAGGATACCATTCTATCGAGGAAGCACTATCGTCCTGCATCAATGAACAAGTGTGGATCATTGGCGGTGGACAGATCTATCGCTCTGCAGTGGACTACCTGACCGTATTGGATATCACTTATGTACCCGATACAGTAAACGATAAAAACGCAATTCATTTTCCTGATATCGACAACCAGGTCTGGCAGGCATCGGAACCCAACCGTCTCGGAGATACGGAACTAGTTAACACTATCTATACCCGACGAGCTGAACACCCACCTTCATCCCTGATAACCAGTTTATAGCCCTCCATGGCCATTCGTGTATTTGATACCTATCATGCGTCAGACGCGGAAATCAACGGCGTGAAATCGGTTTTGGATAATGCCAATATCCATTTTTATGAGACCTACAAAGGTAAATGGGGAATCGGATCTGCGGCAATCTGGATAAAAAATGAAGATGAATATCAGGCTGCCAGAGCTGAAATAGAGGCTTTTGAGCTGGACTGGAAACAAGAGGTCCGCGCACAGACTCCCGCCAGAAAAATAAACTGGCGCCTAATTCCTTTCGCAATATTCATCATTACAGTAGTCCTATATCTAAATTTTTCCTGGCTTTATTAGAATTTTCGAACGGGAAAGCGAGCAACGGCATGGTGAACACTCTACGTAGTTCGAAAGATTTATTCCTCTGGTATTATCCTTCTCGCGATGAGTCAGACTAAAAATAATCTCCGGGACAATCACTAGGTAAAACTCCCTGCCACTGACGAGCAATCGGAAGTGTTGCACTTATCCAAACTTGCGGCGCAAATTAAGAAGTGGGCAAAAGACCTGGGGTTTAACCATACCGCTATTAGTGATATCGATCTCTCAACCTGCGAGACCCAATTAAAAAAATGGTTGGATGACGGTTTTCATGGGGAAATGGAATACATGACCCGACATGGGACTAAGAGAACCCGACCCGCAGAATTAGTCGATGGAACCGTCCGGGTCATTACTGTTCGAATTGACTATTTAAATCAACCGATGCGAGATGCTGTCCAGATCCTGAACGATCCCAATAAAGCCTATATCTCCCGATATGCTCTGGGACGGGATTATCACAAAGTTGTTCGCAACCGCTTGCAGACCCTGGCCAAGTGGATATCTGAACAAAATGATCATCATGGTTATCGTGTATTCAGCGACAGCGCCCCGGTTATGGAAAAGGCGCTGGCTGAGAAATCGGGACATGGCTGGATTGGAAAACACTCGAATTTAATTGATCGACACCACGGCTCCTGGTTTTTCCTTGGGGAGCTGTATACAAATATTCCCCTCCCAATAGACCAACAAACCCGCGCACATTGTGGATCATGCAAATCCTGCATGGATATTTGTCCCACAGCAGCTATTGTCGAACCCTATCGGGTTGACGCCCGACGATGTATTTCCTATTTGACCATTGAGTTAAAAGGCTCAATTCCTGTGGAATTCAGGGAACTAATAGGAAACCGGATCTATGGTTGCGATGATTGTCAGCTAGTTTGTCCATGGAATCGATATGCCAGGCTCTCTACAGAACCTGATTTCCAGACCCGTCACAACCTGGCTCATAGCGATCTACTCGTTCTTTTCGATTGGGATGAATCCACTTTTCTAAAACGAACTGAAGGTTCTGCCATTCGCCGAATCGGTCACAATCGCTGGTTACGTAATATTGCGATAGCATTGGGAAACGCACCTTATTCCCCAGAGATAATGAAGGCATTGAAAACCAGACTCGATTATCCAGATCATGTAGTTAGAGAACACGTTGCCTGGGCACTTAATCAGCAATCGAATAAAATATCAGGTCAGAACTCCCTGCGTATCTCCCCCCAAAGTTCAAAACAAAGAAACGGCATCCCTCTTCATAAAATTCCTGTAAATCCTTCATAAACAAGGCATCATAAACAAAACATCACAACTAACATGAAGAATCGATTTGACCACCTCGTTTTCTGCTCCACTACTCTTAATGAAGGTATCGACTATATTCATAAAGTGCTTGGGGTAGAAATTCCAGTCGCAGGAGTCCACACAAAAATGGGGACCCATAATGCCGTGATGAAACTCAATGACAATACCTATTTTGAAATCATTGCCATAGATCCGAACCAGGGACCACCTGACAGGCCCAGATGGTTTAGTATGGATAATTCCAGTGACAGATTGGCCACACTTAATCACCCGAGACTCATTACCTGGGTAGTAAACACGAGCAGTCTGGATGAATGTATCCGAAGGTCCAGCTATCCCTATCCAGCGGGATTTCCCATGAGCCGGGAAACAAAAAATGGACGACTCGAATGGCTGATTACAGTGGCAGAAGACGGAACCCTTCCTGCTGGCGGGCTGTTGCCAACCCTAATTCAATGGAAATCACCTCATCCCGCTGCACATATGCCTGAATTGGGATGTCGATTGGAATCAATAACGATATTTCATCATAATACGAGCTGGTTAGCCGCTCATCTGGAATCAATCAATTGCCACGAGTTTGTTACGCTGATTAAACTTCCCGCCAATTCAGCCCCTTATTTCGAAGTAGTAATACGTAGTCCCAAAGGAATGACAACCCTTAGGAGTGCTTATTAGCCTTCTACACAGGAATAATATTTGACGATAGATGGGACCGATAGATGGAACAATCACCCCAAATTAAAACCGCGACCACCCCGTTCGAAAAAATGCAAACAACTGATCAGAAAAACATCAATAAAGCCGCCGATCTGAATCGCAGCTACATCGCGCCAGAAATCGCGAGACAAAGACTTAGAACCATTGAAGCCCTGGATATCAAATCTGGTGAGCACATTCTCGATATCGGCTGTGGAACTGGCTTTTTAACTTATGAAATGGCCCTGATAGTTGGGGACGAAGGTCGGATACAGGCCATAGACATTAGCGACCCCATGATTGACCATACTTTGGATAGGTGTAGGGACTTATCACAGGTCAGCGCCAAAGTCGGCGATGTCTGCAATCTTAACTTCGAAGACAATAGCTTTGATGCCATCACCTGCACCCAGGTATTGCTCTATGTTGAAAATATCGACGACGCACTAGCGGAAATGCATCGGGTTCTTAAGCCTGGTGGACGCATTGCGGTGCTTGAGACTGACTGGAGAGGAGTGGTTATGAGCAGCAATTATCCTGAAATAACCGAAACAATTATGAAGACATGGGACAAGACTGTTGCAAGCCCTAACCTTCCTCCCAGGCTATCAAAACTGCTAAAACAAAAAGCGTTTAAGGCCATAAGAACGGAGGCCATTCCTCTTTTGAACACAAGTTTTTCCAAAAACTCCTTTTCTGTCAATACAGTTCCATGGCTGAGCAAAAACGCCTATAGGATGGACGCAATTACCAAAGAAGACGGACAGGTCTGGGTGGAAGACCTAGTAGAGCTTGGACGCACTGACGCCTATTTTTTTTGTTTGAACCGCTTTTTGTTTATCGCCATCAAGTAATAATTTCCGATACCCATCCAATGTTTCTATTTGCATTGGAGGTAAAATTAAGGTCTGTTTCTATTGAAAACCATCCGCACTATTCCTCCAACCAGAAGGGCCCAAAAAGCGGAGCTCACACCCAGAATTTGTATTCCCGATGCGGAAACAAGGAACGTAATAGAAACCGATAAACGATCTTCTTCATGAAGATATGCGTTAGCCATACTATTGCTAAATGTGCCGATAAGCGCTATCCCTGCAATTGCCAGAACCAGCGCTTTAGGGCTGATTGACAGTAGCATCACGATCGTAGCTCCGAATAGAGCAGCGATAAGATAAAAAATACCACCAAAAATAGAGGCAAGATAGCGATGGTCCGGGTTTTCCCCTGCTTCCTCGCCCGCGCAGATTGCCGCTGTAATCGCCGCAAGATTCAAAGCAAAACCGCCGAAAGGAGCGGTAAAAACCGTCACAACTCCTGTCCAGGAAATCAGCGGTGACGCCGAAACATCATAACCAGAAGACCTCAAAATGGCCATTCCAGGGACATTCTGTCCAGCCATGGTAATGAAGTATAAGGGTATCGAGATTCCAACAACGGCACTAATTGAAAAAACCGGCGTAGTCCAAACAGGCTGCGCAAATGAAAGTTGAATATCATTCGTTCGAATCAGGCCAGTGCTCAGCGACAGGATCACTCCGGTGAGCAATGCTAGCGGTACAGCATAGCGGGGCAGGAATTTCAAACTGACCGCAAAAACAAGAAACACTCCCCCTACCAAAACAGGTTCGGTTTGTAACTGCACAAAGGCATCCAGACAAAATTGTAAAAGAACACCCGCCAACAACGCCGAAGCGAGCGCAGGGGGAATAAGTTTATTGATGCGTTCAAATAAGCCCGTCACGCCTGTGAGAAAAATTAGCATACCCGATAGAATAAACGCACCGATAGCCTGAGCCATATCGAACCCGGCCAAAGCACTAATCAGAAATGCTGCTCCTGGAGTTGACCACGCAGTAAGAATTGGCATTTTATAGAACCAGGATAAGCCAATGGAGGTTAATCCAAGTCCCAGCCGTAATACCAGAAACCAGGAATTCATTTGATCCGGAGTTGCAGCCACCACTTCAGCCACCTGGAAAATAATGGCGACAGAACCGGTATAACCAACCAGAATAGCGATAAAGCCCGCGACAATGTGACTAACTCTTAATTCACTAAACATTGGTTTCTTTCCACATACCAGAAAATAGGAGACAATGCCGGATCAGTTTGCCATTGTTGGTTCCTTAACTACACTATCTTTTAGTAGCCTTCTTCAAACACCAAAACGCCTCTATTTCGGGATAATCTGTGCTTTACCCTCACCTCTGCTATCTGATGCCGCCCCTACCGTAGCAGTATGTTTATTCAAGGTCACCACATGCATATTTCCCCAGGTTCGATCTCGTGGTTTGAGTTCATGCCCCCGTTCGATCAAACCTGCCAGTGTTGCTTCAGATAGAGCACCCGGCTCATATTGGATCGAATCAGGCAAATACTGGTGATGAAACCTTGGTCGAGACACCACTGATTTCGCCCCGGCACCTTTATGGAATTCCAGCGCTGCCAACAGAACCATGGAAATAATTCGACTTCCACCTGGTGTCCCGACTATTGCCACCCGTCCTCTGGTTTCAAGGAAAGTCGGACTCATACTTGAAAGCATTCTTTTCCCAGGCTCAATGGCATTGGCTTCCGCACCTATCAAACCATAAACATTTGGAACACCTGGTTTGGAAGAAAAATCATCCATCTCATCGTTCAATAGAACTCCGGTCCCCGAAGCAACTACACCGGACCCAAACGGGTAATTAATTGATAATGTTGCAGCGACCCGATTACCCATCTTATCAAGCACTGAAAAATGGGTTGTATCCTGTCCCTGGGGGTCGTGGGATTGAGTTGGAGCCAACCGCTTGCTCGGCATGGCGCTATCCATTCGAATGGATTGACGAAGTCCATGAGCGTAGTCTACATCCGCAATCATTTCTGTAGGAACATCGACAAAGTCTTCATCG
>JAALKB010000195.1 GCA_011088265.1 Gammaproteobacteria bacterium | reverse complement strand
ATCCAGTTTATACTGGATATGTAGCCTTTTCGGGTTCTTCAGGGACGACTATTTAACGTCTGTCAAAAAGGAACGGTAACACGTATTCCGGAACATACCTTTGGACTCAGATACCGATGGGGGCCAGGATTTGGCAATACGGGAATGACGTATACCGGCCCCATTCTTGGTGGTAGATTGCACGGTCAGGGCCGCGCGATTGTCAAGACGACCCGTGATTCAATGATATACACACTAGTGGAGACTGGTGAGTTTTTTGAAGACAAACTTTTTAACGGAACGGAGACTTACCGAAATACCTTTGAAACAATATGGAGATATACCATAAGTGAAGGACAAATCATTGATGATTAAAGCGATCCGGTGAGCAATCCAGGCATCGCCTACGAATCGCCCAGAAATCACCTGAGAGGTAGAAGTTGAGAATTACTCATCTTTTTCAGATGCAATTCAGCACTTTACTGTACGGCCTATTCCCCTGCTGTTTTCATTGGCCAACATAGAGTAGAAATATTTGGCTACGTGGCATAGGGCAAATGGACCTGTGCCAATGCTTCATCAGGATAACTGCGTCCCCAGATTCATTTCATCCTCGTTGAAGCCCGCAAGCCGATACCATTTTTTCGCTTCCTCCATGTTCTGCTCGACACCGTTCCCAACCTCATACATCATTGCCAACGTGGTTTGAGAACCCACCAGTCCCTGATCAGAGGCTTTCTTAAACCAACTTACTGCCTTGGCTCCGTTTTTCGCCACACAATCCCCTTCCATGTACATGAATCCCAGCCCATGTTGGGCAAGGGAAAAACCCTGATTCGCCGCCGCAATCATCCATTTGGTCGCCAGCAATTCATTACGCACAACACCCAGGCCATTTTGGTACATGATGGCTAATCGATATTGGGCATCAACATTTCCCTGATCCGCTAATGGACCCAGTAGTCCAAGTGATTGAGCAAAATTCTTTGCCTCAAAGGCAGCAATACCGCTTGCCAACGAGACTGAGTCATTGTTGTTTTTTTCCACTGACATAATATTTAACCCTTTTTAGTGCTGTCTAAAATGCCGACCGGAAAGCCATCAGCGGTCTCCCAGTCGGGTTATTTCGAAACTATCGTCGATTTGAAAAAATCCCTTCGTTTGCCGCGAGAACCGCCGCTTCAACCCGGGAGTGTAATCCCAGTTTTTTTAGTATGGATTTTACGTGTAACTTTACTGTGCCGTCGGCAATACCCAGGTGCCTGGCGATGACCTTGTTACTTTGACCTTCGGTCAAGTGGCTGAGTATCTCCATTTCTCTTGGTGACAAACAGGAAAAAATGGAGCCGCTGCCGTCTTCACCATCATCGTTTTTGTTCTGGATAATTGAAGCGAGGGTACTGGCTAACTCTGGCGCCACCACCAACTCTCCTGCTATCACTTTCTTCAGAGCAAGAACCAATTCATCTGGTTCCATGTCTTTAAGCAGATAACCACTGGCTTCGTGTTGCAGACAATTCTTCAAGTCCGTAGCATCGTCACTGGTTGTCAGAATGAGGATAGGAATTTCCTTGTCTTCGGTTCGCAGCATTTGTAAAGCCCTAATCCCGTCCACCTCCGGCATGCGCAGATCCACCATCACTGCATCCGGATTCACCGACTGCACGGCTTCCACTCCTTCCTGGGCATTGGAACATGCGGTCACTTCGACCCCTCTTCGGGTTAATAGACTTTCCAAACCTTCACGAAATAATGCATGGTCATCGATCAATACTACTTTCATGGTATTAGCCTCTATCGAAATTGTTGTTGGGCTGCGTCGTCACAATGGATGAATTCATCTCTTTCCTGTAATCGATGCGGTTTTCTTAATAATTATCTATTCAATTGTCTGGCTGACCACCAAACTCCAGGCTGACCAGGCAACCCTCTCCTGGCTCAGACTCATACTTCAATTCAGCGCCGAGATTACTTGCTCGCTCCGCCATAATCTGGTGTCCAATATGTTCTCCTGGATGATCGTCAGAATCCATCTCAGCAAAGAGATGATCGTTAAACCCTCTACCATCATCTTCAACCATGATCCGATACTGGCCACGTTTATGACGAATAAGTACACGAACATTATTTGCCATGGCATGTTTTCTGGTATTGGCTAATGCTTCCTGGATAATGCGAATCACGTCTGTCCGCCTTTCAATTGTCAGGCTGTCATCTGACCACTCGTTTTGTAAAAAAACGGACACGCCAGTATCCTTACGAAATTTTTCTACCATTTTCTTGACTGAAATCACTACTTCCTGACTTTTCAGCGGTGCGCGAAACTGCCCAATCAGCGCTCTTAACTCATGATTCGCTTCTTCTACCTGGCCTTCGAGCTTCTCCAGCGCTTCCCAGGTCACTTGCTCGTCTCCCTGGTGTAACGTCTCATCTAATACCCGGACCTGGAACCGCAAACTGGCCAGGGTCTGGGCCAGTGAATCATGTAATTCATTAGCTAATCTCGTTCTTTCTTCAACCACAATGAGTTTGCTACTGTCCTGATCCTGACGGGATTGTTGCAAAACAGCACCGAGATGTTGTCCGATGTTAATCAATAGTCGACGGTTGTCATCATCGATAATCGACGCAGAGTCCACAAATATCTGATAACACCCAAGAATTGAATCTCGATATTGCAAAGGAATAGAGATAATCTGACGGGCCCGAATAGTTTTATCATCGCGATAGTCGAGTTCTGCGAGAGATTCATTAATGGTCTCATTTCGAACATCAATGGCATCCTTACCAAAGAGATTATTCTGTCGCACAAATCGGATGGGTACCTTTTGCCGTAGGAAGATACTGTCTGCACTTAAGCCATAACTGTCTACCAGCATTAGTTGACCATCTACTAATACTCTCACAACCACAGCCTGGGCATTATAGACTCCGCCCAGACGGTGCATGAATCGGATCAACAGATCTCTAATTTCATACTCATCGTTCGCGGATGTCACCGCCTCATACAACAACTCCAACGCCTCGGACTTACGAGCAAGATTTTCGGTTTGACTCGCGACCTGAGAAGAAAAATCGGCGTTAAGGGTGTTTATATCAAGGGCAAGATCGTTGAATTCGCCTTTGGGTAATGACGGCAGCCGGGCAGAGAAATTACCTTCCTCAACGCTGAAGACCCATTGGCGAATTTCAGTCAACGGATTCAGAAGAGATCGTCGAACAAACAGAATGACCTTAGCCATCGATGCCAACATCAGCACGATTACCGCAGCGAATAACAAGCTCCCAGGACCCAGCTCTTCCTGATTCATTAGAAGCCAAATTTGCCTACCCAAAATGCCTATCAAGAAGATGCTCACCAGAACAAGAGGCATCATAATCTGCTTACAAACGATGGCCTCTCCCGGGCGATACCACTTCCATCGAGGCGGTACCAGGCATTTCTGACCCTCGTCGTGATTGTCGTACCCAGTCTGTGGACGATGACTATCCATCGGAGGCATATCTTTTTAGGCCATATCTTGTTAGGCCACATCTTGTTAGGCCATGCTTTTTTTCGTCATGTTCTTTTAAGCCATCCACTCCAGGGACAGTCATTCCACCATTGCCAAATCGATGAAATACAGACACAATGATTATTCAGCTTGCTCGTTAGCAGGTCGATGACCCGGATCGTTAGGATTGGAAAAGATATATCGATATTCACCACCATCCATTTCCACATAATCCAGTGTCGCATTCCTTAGCAATTCAGTACTCGTTGGTGCGACCACGATTTCCACGCCTCTTGAACGACTATGACTATCGTTGTGATCGGAGTGGTCAAACCCCATGGCATAATCGAAAGAACCGTCCTCCAACCGCTTGGCGGCTATTCTAAGGGACAACCCTTCGGCGTCCGTTTCTTCCATCGCAGTTTTAATTTGTTTTGCCGCAGTTTCAGTAATATTGATCATGGTCAATCTCCTGTTATCCTATTCTGGTCAGCCCGTGGCTTTCACCGGGTTTATTCTGCTTCACAAACCCATCCTGTTTCTTAACGTTTTTCTCAATGTTTTTCTCAGCGTTGGCATGTGATTTATTTTTTCTGATGGCACTCATAAAATGCGATACCCAGGGGTTTTCCTCGCTGTGGCGCATGTGAGTATAGTTAGCAAGAACACTGCCAACTACTAAACCATCGCGAACACCGTCAATCCCATGTCCTCGCTGCACTCGATAGGCATATTCAACACCATCGTCAATGTTATTGAGTCTTGAATAATGAAACTCATGGGCCCGTATTTCATCACCATAAACTGGTTTTTTCCCATGGGCAACTTCTGAAGGCCTGGAAGTCCCGGAAGACTTCAAGCTTTTGACACCGGTTGGACCTGCTTTCCTTCCCCAGGGGTGCTTCCTCTCGCAGACAAGCTGTACATAGCCCCGACCAACAGGGCGATCACACATCTGGGTGTCTGCCGGGATAAGACCCACCATCGCGCTGGTTTTCCCTTGCCAATTAATTTGACGAGTCAGGTACATCAATCCTCCGCATTCCGCATATATCAGTTTACCCTGAGCAGCGAAGGCCTTGATGGCCTGTCGCATCTCCAGATTTCCCTCAAGTTCCTCACAATGGGTTTCGGGAAAACCTCCACCAATAAAAAGCGCATCCACATCCGGTAGGACCTTATCATTTAGGGTATCAAAGTATTGGATTTCAGCGCCGCTATTTTCCATAACCTCCAGGTCATCGTGATAGTAGAAGCAAAACGCCCGATCCCTCGCCACGCCAATTCGAATAGGGTCTCTGGATTTATTTCTTTTTGCAGCAACACCCAATGACGAAGATGCATCCTGGTGGGCTTCGCTTTGTATTACCGGAGCTGCAATTTCTGTTAGCAAATCCACGTTGATACACTGTTCAACCACTTCCCGAATTCGCTCAACATACTGCCCTGCAGTATCCACCTCCCGGTCTGTTATCAAGCCCAAATGCCTTTCTGACATGGAAATGTCGGCACTTTTGGGAACACAACCGAGAACCTGTACATCGGTATAGTGTTCCATCACACGCCGTAGCTTTGTTTCATGTCGATGACCACCGGTTTTATTAAAAATCACGCCGGTGATAATAATGTCCAGATCGAATTGCTGATACCCAAGCACCAGCGGAGCTACGCCCCGTGTACTACCTTCGGCATCCACAACCAGAACCACCGGCGTGCCTGTTAGTTTGCAAAGTGCCGCATTGCTATCTGCCCCAAAAGTATCAACGCCATCATAGAGCCCTTTGTTTCCTTCAATAATGCTGAGATCTGCAGAAGACTGGTAACGGCTTAGAGTTTCAAGTAACTCGTCCGGAGACATGGTATTGAAATCAAGATTAATGCATGGCCGACCGCTGCTCCGGGACAACCACATTGGATCAATGTAGTCTGGTCCTTTTTTGAATGTCTGAACCTTTAGTCCCCGAACTGACAACGCCGCACAGATGCCTAACGCGACAGTGGTTTTGCCGGAGGACTTTCGTGTGGCTGAGATAAATAATCTGGACATTAATTATCCATTATTATTGATGGTTCGCTAAAACCGATACATTAACGTTACCGATATAACAGGCCGAAAAAACATCCTCACAGTGGCAATAAACCAGCATGGTTTTCGCAATGTAGCTCAATCCGTTTTAAATACCCTGTTATCGGGTAAAAAGGGTAAAACCCGCATGACGAGCATAAGCAACAAGAAAGAAACAGCGACCCCGCCCAATCCCAGGAGAAGCTCCGGGAAACGGGGAACATAGTTTGCGATTACGCCATCAAAGAATTTGCTCGACACGTTTTTCCCGGGAAATAATGCCATGGGAAAAGCCTGCCCACTAATAATGGTGACGTAGAGCTGTGAGAAACCGCCGATAACAGCAGCGGACGAAATCATGACCAGTCTCTTCACTCCATTTTTCAGAAAAGCAGCAAACAATAACGGAATAACTCCTCCCATCAATACCTGACCTAGCCAAAAAAGCACTGTGTAATGTTGGCCGTCGAGTAGGATGAAACGCTCCAGATCATGGTGTCCAGTCGAATAGAGATTGGTAAGATGGAAGATGGTGACCAGAAAAAGCTCCAATGCCACAAACCCTATTAACAGTCCGGATATTTTTTCCACAACGGACTCGTTCAACCCAATACCCGACCATTGAGTAACCACGGTAACAACCAATACAAATAGAGCAGTTCCTAATATCAGGGAAAGCACAATAAATATTGGCACCATCATCGCCGAGTCAAAAAACTGTCTGGCAACCAGAAAACCAAAAATGGAACCGGTACCACTGGTCAACACAAAACGCCAGATGAATGCAAGGAATCCTGACTTTCGCGTATATTTATCCATACCACGCTCGAACAGCGTCCACAGATAAACGGTTACCATTACCAGGAACCCCATGTAGAGAAAAATATTCCAGGCAAAAATGGATTTAAAATTGTAATGGGTCATCGCCACAATCAGTCTTTCCGGTCGGCCAAGATCCAACACCAAAATAAGTAGACCACCCACCAATAGACAAATCGAAAGTAAAGCAGACGACCGCGCCCAGGGTTTATATTCCTTTTGCGAAAACACCGAACTCATGGAAGCCACGTTGAGAGCACCAGAGGCAGACAGAATTAGAAATATGGCAAAAACATGGGGCAAACCCCACACGACCTGATTGTTCATTCCGGATACCCAATGCCCCTGGGCATCCATAAAGTGAGCGGCTCCGTAGCCCAGAGCGCCAAACAATGATAGCAAAATCAATAACGCCCAATAGCCGGGGTTATCACTTTTGAGGAGTTTGAAATGATCCATCATAGTCAGGTCTATAGATTCTGATACCGTACGCCGGTATTCAATCCCAGATCCTCTCTTATCTGACGGGAAGAAGAAATGGACGAGGACACCGCGATTTCACTCCCCGAGTCATTTAGATCACCGAAAACCATGGCACCGTTACCGTCCGTATTGCACGCTTCCACACAGGCAGGTTGTCTCCCCTGGTCAATCCGATGCACGCAAAGATTACAACTCTCCACGGTGCCTTTGCCCCGGGGTGAATAGGATTTCTGATTGCTCAACTTCTCATGAATAAATGATCGGGCCTTATAAGGACAGGCCATCACACAATAGCGGCAACCGATACAGGTATGTTTATCCACCATCACAATGCCGTCATCCCGTTTGAATGATGCTCCGGTAGGACAAACATCAACGCAGAAATCGGAAGAGCGTCGACGAGG
>JAALKB010000194.1 GCA_011088265.1 Gammaproteobacteria bacterium | reverse complement strand
CCCCCCCCCCCCCCCCCCCCCCCCTCCACCCCATAGCCTACACCCCTTCCCTACCCGACGTTCTTCCGATCTAGTCCAGATTTTAGGGCAGTTGAAAACGAAACCATTTTCGTAAATAACTGGGTATTTGTCGGGTTCGCTCACCAGCTAAGTCAAGTTGGCGATGTTCAACCTATCACAGTAGCAGGTAAGCCGCTATTTTTGGTGCGTAACGCAAACAATGAGATTGGTGCCTTTCATAATGTGTGCCGGCATCGTTGTTTAAAGTTAATTGATGAACCGAAAAACACAGGTAAAATGATTCAGTGTCCATATCATTATTGGGCATACAATCTGTTAGGTGAGCTTAAGGCAACGCCGTTTTTTGGTGGGCATGACATAGCACCGCCCAAGGAGTTTTCCCTGGAGGAAAATGGTTTGGTATCGGTTCGATGTGAAACCTGGCACGACTGGGTTTTTGTCAATATTGATGGGAAAGCACAAGATTTTGAAGTCTTCCTGCAGCCGCTAAAAAACCAAATTGGTGATTTGCCCATTAACAAGGTGAAACCCGTTGCGACAATTGATTTTGGCGTGGTTAATACTAACTGGAAGTTGTTGATGGAGAATTTTATCGAGCCCTATCATGTCCAGTTTGTTCATAAAACAACCACCAATCAGCCACTAACCGATCACTATACTATCTCGGATTTACATTGTCTGGGAAGCGCCTGTGATATTGACGAAACTCCGGGGGAAGATACTGCCACGACCCTTGCGGTGACATCACGGTATCTAACGCTATTTCCCAATTTTGTCATGGGTACCTATGCTCCAGATCAGGTAGGAGTACATTTGAATATGCCGATGGGGACGGGAGAGACGAAGCAAAGTCGTGTTATCTACGTTCATGAAGATAGTGCGTTATCAGCTGATGAAGTGGAGAAGCTAAAAACACTTTGGTATAACGTACACAAGGAGGATCACGCGATATGTGAACGTTTACAACAGGGAAGATTGTCCGATGTCTCAAAGATGGGGGGCTATCTTTCGCCTCATTGGGAAGTCAGTGTGCGCCAATTCCAGGAGTTGGTTGTGGATGCGACATCGGTACATCTTCAATCAGCAGATTAACAGTGAATCTAAAACCAAGACAAATGAACGATACAAATAAACCGAGACCCGATTTTAGAATCGATCACACCATGCTGCGCGTTAGTGATCTCGACAAAACACTGGACTTTTATGTTCGTATTTTGGGTATGAAAATTCTTCGACAAAATGAATATCCAGAAGGCAAGTTCACCAACACTTTCATTGGGTATCAGGGCGAAGATGACGGCACTACTATTGAGCTAACCTACAACTGGGATCAAGAGACGCCCTATGACCGTGGAAATGCATGGGGGCATATTGCGCTAAAAGTATCTGATGTTTACGCCGCAGGCGAATACCTGAAATCTGAGGGTGTTGAGTTCATAAAAGAGCCGTCTCCAATGAAAAACGGAACGCGAATTCTGGCCTTTATTAAAGATCCAGATGGTTACCCAATCGAACTCAACGAGCCTGTTAACAAATAGTTTGAGACTTAAACGTTAATGTAACGTTTAAGTCTCCTGAATTATGGTTGTGTCGGATGCTAGATAAATAGTAGTTTCCGGGAAACTAATATTTGCAGGGATGCAGTGCTTTCACGGTGAGCAACAATGTACTATATTGACTTAATGGCGATAAACGGATAGGTTCGAAGTTGGTATAACAATCCTTGTTGACTGTATGAGGGTGGCTATACAAGCGGCTTATGTGAGGTGAGCTACGTGGTTGCCAGTAAATGGTTAGAGCCAATGAAGGGCGCTATTCGAGGAGAGTCGCGAATCGTGCATATGTATGGATGATGTCTGAATGGATATGGAATGAATCGAAATTATGGAGCGCAGGACTATAATTCAAGACCGAAAAACTCGGATCAATGAAGACAGGATAGCTGGATGATGTCATCGTTCTCCAGGCAAAAAGCGAGGGCGATGCTCTCCCACCCCTTCTCTTTATTCACTTTTTCAGTGAGGGGAAGGCACACCACCTATATCATGGACATTGTGTATCGGTTTTTAAGATGGACAATTAGTCGTCGAAGAAAAGTTCTGACAATATTGACAGTTCTTGCTATTGCTTTATCTGTCACCGGATTCAACATATCTACAGAGACTGTTGGAGTGCTGGATGTGATCAACAATACTGTTGCTCTTTTTTTATTTGATTATCCCCATGATGACAATAATTTTTTGGATTTCGCTAAACTGCTCTGCGCTGCGACGGTGTTTTTCGGAACGGGAATGATATTCGCCAAACGAGTAGCAAATGCATTGGCTGTCAAGCAGGCACAAAATGCGAATTACGTTTTAATCATTGGACTGGACGACCAGAATTCAGCCTTGTTGAAAAACTGGGATGATCCCACGGGAGTGGTTGTGATTGAGCCTGGTATGGAGCGTGGCGATGTATCTTCCATGAAGAGCCGGGGCTTCGGGGTCATACAGCAAGAGATTGAATCGGCGCTAAAAAGCCTGAATTTAGGGAAGATGAAAAACTGTATTATTTCGTTGGGAAATGATCAGCAAAATATGCGTGTAACGGCGAGGATGCTGGAGTTAATGCCTGACCAGGAAAAAAGGGCAATGACGGTTCGCATTGAGAATAAAAAACTCAGCGTATTATTCCGAAAACAGATCGTCGACAGGCGAAGAGAAACCGATGTTGTTGCCCAGTCGTTCAATGAACTGATCGCCAAAGACCTTCTTCGCAATTACTCCATATTCGGAAAACAGCCATCGATTATTGAGACTGATGCCCCCTGGGGGATCGTGGTGGTGGGGGATTCAGATTTGACAATGGAAATCATTTTTCAGGTCATGTCGATAGCACATTTGCCCAATCAGAACTTACTGACGATATACAGTGTTGGATCTGACGCCATAAGATTTGTCCAGAAATTGGGTAAGCAGTTTACTGCTATTGGCAGAGTTCCGTTTATTAATGTCCAAGCCGTAACTAATAGCTACGATACTAGCGACTTTTTTTCTGATCCAGTCTGGGAAAACCAAAACATCACTAATATCATTATTGCGACAGGGGACCAGGATCAGAATCTGGATATTGCGATTAATCTCCAGGACACAACCTATATTGATGCCGTAGCATCCAATGCTCGGATGCCGATGATTCTGGTGGCACTCCAGACAGAAAAAGGAATCGGAAAATACCTCAATGAAAAAAACAGCCTTTTTCCTAATCTACGCAGTTTTGGCGATCTGTCGGAAGTCGCCACGAAGGAGAATCTCCTGGATTCAAAAATGGATACCATCGCTAAAACCATCCATTATGACTATAGTCTTGATGGCGGAATTGGTAATGGAGAAAAGGTCCATGTTTCGGATTTGGAAAAAGCATGGCTGGAGGGTGCAGGCATCGATGATCGAGACTCAAGTCGCGCCCAGGCCATGCACATGGACATCAAATTGCTCGCCATGGGATTGGTCAAAAGAAAGGCAAAAGGAAAACCTCCAGAAGCTGATCTGGTGGAACAAAACAGGCAAACGCTTTTCCGAAAAATGAAATTGTTGGATTCTTCTTTTAGCGTTGCAAAATGGGATGAAATTGGAAAAAACTATACTTATCTGAATTTTCCTGCGGATTTTATCGGCTTATTTAATAAGATCGCTCGATCGGAGCACAATCGCTGGATGGCTTTTCACTATCTCCGGGGGTGGCGATATGATACCGAAAGAAATAAGGCCACAAAACGCCACCAATACCTTCTTCCGCTCGAGGACTTTGATTCCCTTGAACTATCCGTGGAAGCCAAAGAGACTTATATTAATGACATGAAGTCGATTAGCAATATCCCTCTCTACCTGGGTTATGCAGGATATGAATTGATAGAATCCACGAATGATGCTGGGCTGACTGGAAACATGTCCAGAGAAAAATGATTACGATTGAGAAAACCGATTCAGTGATAGGGGCTAGGGTTCATAATCTCTCCCTGGCGGACATACCCGACGCTGGAACCGTGAATGACATTGAGGCTGCTCTGGAAATACATGGTATATTGATTTTTCCTGAACAGGAGATAACACCACAACAAATGATTGATTTCAGTTCGACACTGGGTGACCTTGAGCTGACGGAGTTGGAAGCAGCCAGGCTTGAAAATCATGAAGAGATTTTTGTAGTGGGAAACGTCGGCAAGGGCCTGGTTTCATTTTCTCCAGACAATGACGAACAGGAATTAGAGTGGCACTCTGACCATATCCACCATGAAGTGGCTGCCAGAGCTTCCCTGCTTTATGCAAAGGAGGTGCCGGATGTGGGGGGCGATACGCTGTTTGCCTGTATGTATCACGCTTACGATACATTACCTGAAGATGAGAAACGCCGTTGTGAAAAACTTGAAATGATCCATTGTGCGTCAGGACTGGATCATTATCTGGAAAAACAAAAGTTGGGTGGTTCGAATAGTTTATCCGGAGAAAGACAACATAAGAAAGTAGTCAGACCATTGGTTAGAGCCCATCCCCTGACGGGACGTCCTGGGCTGTATTTTGGCAATCAGGTGACCATTGGTATTGTTGGCTGGGATCAGAATGAGGCAAAAGCATTTATCCGTGATCTCACGAAGCATGCCTGTCAGTTAGGGTTTCAGTACCGACATAAATGGACAGCGAAAGATGCAGTGCTTTGGGACAATCGGCGAGTGATTCATGCCGGAACGCCCTATGATGTGAAAAATACAAGACGGTTGATGTACCGAACTACCCTGCGAGAGACGGCTCCTATTCGTTCGATAGGGTGATTTTCAGTGGTTTTCAGAGGAGATACCTATCAGAGGCGATATCTAAAAGAATACTCAAGGGCTGGCCTGGGTAAGAATACCGGCACCGGCTTATAAAGATTTTAACATGCTCTTAATATGGGAGATCTATTGTAATCAGGATTTCGGCCAAACTCTGGGATACAACTCAGTACCCAGGCGTTCCCCCGGTTTTAGGCCATATTGCGTCATAATATCGCTATGGTCCGGGTCCATCCCGCATTCCCTGAATTTTATGCGCACATCGTCACCCACCCACTTACTGGTAAATACCCTTAAATCCTGATCTTCCGCTAATTTTCCCGAACCACCATGCAGGATACGACTATTAAAAGCAATGCAATCTCCGGGTTCCATATCCCAGCTCACAACCCCATATCGCTCGGGATTCTCGTCGATATCGGGAATTGACTCTTCAGCAATACCGGAAAAATTTACCTGATCCACATCGGTTTTACCGTCTGGATTCAGGTCACCAAAATTGTATTGGTCAAACACCTGGCTACTTAAATGTGAGCCGGGCACATAGGCCAAAGCGCTTTCTTTTTTCACAGGCACAAGAGGCATCCATATAGTGCAAGTGTCATAGCCTTCTATGGACCAATAGGGCTCATCCTGATGCCAGGGGGTTGAAAACTGTGCTCCTGGGGAACGCACAAAAACTGCGTCAAAGAAGAAGTTTATTTCTTTGGATCGCAACAGTTTTCCAGCAAGCTGGGCGGCAGGAGAATGAAAGATAAACTGTTGGTATTCCTTTATTCCACGCCACGCCTGACTGTCCCAAAACATGGTGCGATTCTGGGAATCGCGATCCCAGGTGCGGGCACGGCGTGTTGGTTTCTCACAGTTTATATGTAAACCCTGTTTTAACAATTCTATCCACCCATCATCAAACATTCCCTCCAGCAGTACAACGCCATCTCGGTGATAGGTTTCGATTTCCTCCTGGGTGATCTCTCTGGGTAGCTCAATGTTCATTTATTCAACCTTTTATTCGATCTGTTATTCGACCTTTGACGGTAGACATGTAAGTCGACCGGCTCTTATAGATAAGAATAATGAATTTTTTAGATTAAGTTAAATAGTATAATAAGAGAGTAAGACCATAAATTATTTATTGATGAAGTCCAATATAAACTTAAACTGGTTAAGAACATTTGAAGCCGCAGCGCGCTTATCCGGATTCTCAGCGGCTGGAAGGGAGCTTGGGTTAACCCAGGTTGCTGTGAGCCAGCAAATTAAATCGCTTGAAGCCAAATTGGGGCATGATCTATTTGTTCGCCATGCAAAAAAAGTGCAGGTAACGGATGCAGGTAAAGCATATCTACTGTCAGTACGAGAGGGTTTGGAGAAGTTAACTCATGCAACATATGGTTTATTCGGTTCAGACATTAAAAGAACCATAGTCGTCCGTTCGTCCATTGCTGTGTTGACATGGCTAACGCCCAGATTGAACGACTTTCGCCAACAATATCCAAATATCAAGCTCAAGTTTGTGACATCAATCTGGCCAGAACCGGTCGATACACAAAAAATTGACATTGAT
Organism: Gammaproteobacteria bacterium; assembly: GCA_011088265.1. Taxonomy (GTDB): domain Bacteria; phylum Pseudomonadota; class Gammaproteobacteria; order Arenicellales; family Poriferihabitantaceae; genus WLWV01. The sequence continues at coordinate 868 of JAALKB010000194.1, read as the reverse complement.
ATTGCTTTGATGTCGAGTAATACACAGACAGAATCTTCTGGGAAACTGCCAGATGAATTCATTGTGCCGATTTGTGGGTTCGATGACAGCAAAAAAATTTCGTCCACAATAGACTTACTCAACCTCGAGCCCATTCATATTTTGGGGTTCGATGATCATTGGTCGCGTTACATGAGCTACTTTGATATACATCATGACGTTTCTAGTGCTGCAAAAATACAGGTGGATACTTCTGTGTTAGCTTGCGATCTTGTTGCCTCAGCATTGGCTGTGCAGTTGTGATCGAACGCTTTGCGAAAACGACAATTCAAATGGGAAAGCCCATTCGTATTGTTGGAGAACCGATACCGTTGCATCAGTCCCATGTTGTTATTAAGAAAAGCGCTAATAACGAAGGGCCGATCCTGGCTGAAATTGAAGCGTTTAAGGAGTGGGTTCACACAGAATTACAAACGGTGTAACGTACACGGGCCTCACAATAAATTGAGCAGGGTGCTGCCGGATTCAATGTACTCCTGTACCAGTCCTGTGCGGTCGACATCGAGGTCGATGGACTTGAAACGTATTGCTTTGCTTCTTCAAGTTCTTCGGTACTTTGTTAAAGGCCAATGCCAGCGCCTGAACCTCTCGGGTTTAACAATAACGGGATAACCGATCCGTCAGTGGCGAATAATCCATCCTCAGGCCGATAAATAGAGATACCTCTTGGGTGGCGCAGACCAATCCTCGTGAATACGCCGTTTTGCATTACTTTTGATGCACCAATGGTATGGCAGGTGGCTCCATTCACGGTCTGCACTCCAATGATCCCAAGCCAGTTTAAATAATGCAGGGTTTGAAATACGACCTTTGGGTCTCTGTCTGCGGA
>JAALKB010000193.1 GCA_011088265.1 Gammaproteobacteria bacterium | reverse complement strand
TGTTCCATGGGTGGGTAACAAACTCCAATGGGCTCGTTGCAACCCTGCCCATTTGTTATCAAGGTGTATTCTGCACCAGGCTTGACAGAAAATGGGATGATGGTTGAGAACTCATCGGTATAAACCTCTACACGGCCAAAAAGATCATCGTCTTTAACATCACCTTTAGGAAAGAGAGGTTCGCTGTTGGTAATACCATCGCCAACTAATGCAAAAGCCATCTTTTCCCGATACATATAATAGTTCTTTGCAATATTCCATTGAATATTCAGGCGGTTATCATCCAGAACTTCGGCGCTGAATGCGAATGCCTTCTCAGCCGGTAGCAACTCATTATCGGATGTGTCATCGTCAGATGCAAAAATGTTCGTCGTATTTAGGAAAACACTGAACCAAATAAAAAGAAATAGTTTTGAGATCAATTTCATTTCTATAATCTTGGTGATATCTGAAAGATAGGTGGATAGTGGAACATAGACCCGGTTCCCCTGCTGAAGTTCATAGGGCGAAGTTCAACAAGAAATTGACAAGCTTGCAATATCCCATTGTACAGAGACTCCATTGTACAGCGCTGGTGCTGAGTTGGGACAGTTTACCTGAATGTCATGGGCCGGTGATTGAAGTACGACTAGTGAAGTACGACTAGTAGTGAAATTGAAAAACCCAGTGTTTTTCCTGCAATAGAGTTGTTAATGATTACATTAAACCCCATAGATTAAGGGCCCGTTAACACACTAGGATGGATATCCTCTTTAATTGGATGATTTAGTAAAACTGAATACAGGTTCTAAGCGATCTTTTTCCATACCGCTTTCGAATGGTCAAATTTGTTATGGTCACTACCATAACGTAAAACCTGATAGCGAAAAACCGGATATTGAACCCATTGGTATTTTCGTGCATGGATTTAGGTCTGGGTGCAGTGGAACGAAAGCGGCTTACTTTCGTCAGAAAGCGAACATGACCGGCCGGCAGTGGATTGATTTTGATCTGCCATGTCACGGCAGGAGTGATGGGGTTTTTCGTTCTTTTCGTATTGGATACTGTTTAGAGGCGCTTTTAAAAGTCATCGCCTCTGTTGGGAATAAACCAGTAGTGTTGGTCGGCTCAAGCATGGGTGGGTGGCTATCTCTATTGGCATCGAGGTACATCGCGGCTCAGAAAGAGCAGCTAGAATCAGAAATGAATATGGCTGAAATCCGAGGTGCCGTGTTAATAGCTCCGGCTTTCGATTTTGTTGAATATTATTTCACTCAAAAACTAAATGTAGATATGGTAGATTGGAAACGTGCTGGAGTGATGGGGTTTGATGATGCCTACAGTAATGAACCGTTTCTATTGGATTTTGGCGTATTAAAAGACAGTGGTGAACATGCTTTAATGAAAGAAACGTTGAACTTTGATTTCCCAATAGGAATTTTTCACGGTGAAAATGATGAAGTGGTTCCATTTTCGACTAGCGAACATTTTGTGAAAATGGCACACGGGTCACAAGTCGATTTGCAAATGATATCAGGAGGAGATCATGCCCTGAATGAGCATCTAGAGTATTTTTGGGCCAGTATTGACGAGCATTTTCTGTAACTATAAGCTGTATTAAGATGAAATCCAGGTGAAAGAGGTTTGACCGAATGAAAGTGTTTTTTCTACTGTTTCTGGTAGTTCCAATCATAGAGATTTACCTGTTGATTGAAGTGGGGAGCCAGATTGGTTCTCTATTTACAATTTTCCTCATTCTCTTCACTGCCGGTCTGGGTGCATTTCTGGTACGTGCCCAGGGGTTTTCTACATTTGCGAGGGTGCAGATGCAGCTAGCTAAAGGAGAGTCACCTGCCGTTGAGGTCATGGAAGGGATTTGTCTTTTCGTCGCAGGCGCTCTATTGCTTACACCGGGTTTTTTCACTGATGCAATTGGTTTTCTTTGTTTGACTCCTCCCCTGAGGAGGTTAATGATTAATTCGGTTATTCGCCGAGGTCTACAAAGAAACGCAGGTGGTTTTGGCGGCGCGAATTACGGATCGAACAGGTCGGCCACTGGTCGAATTATTGACGGAGAATATAAAGATCTGGATTAGATCGTTTAAAGTCCTAAGCCAAATCTCATTCCTGAAATTCAGGACATGGTTTTTAAGGGCGGACCCGTTGCCTTTAGACGCTATCCTGGATACAAACCCAGATACAAATCCCAGTCATAAATCCCGGGCACAAACTCTTAGGCACAAACTCTTAGGCACAAATGGAATGTGACTACAGAGATTGAGTACTACATTGCTCAAACTCCTCGCTTTTTTCATACCAAAGAGCCTCAATTTCCAATAACTGCCTGTTAATTCTTGCGTATTCCTGATTTAGATCCGCTATCTGACCAGTACTGTATGTTTCAAACGTCGGCGGATCCGAGAGGATCAGGTTAATTGCATCACACTCTCCCTGCAATTTTCCCATTTCCCTTTCCAGCTGTTTGATTTTATTGGACAGAGGCTTTAATTTTTCTCTTTGCTGGGCAAGACGCTGACGTTTCTCTTTCTTGCTCAGGGCCGGGCCTGGTGCCTCTGGTTGATGGGTTATTTCCCCGATCAATTCTGAGTCCACTATTCTGTTAGTTTCCGCCGGCGGATGTTCGGTCAATTGGTTATTTCTTTGATCTTTTGTCCACTTAATATAGTCGGACATATCTCCACTGAATGTATTGACCTGTTTGTCATTGATAAGAATGAGTTGATCTGTGACAGTGTTGAGTAAGTGCCGGTCGTGAGATACCAATATGATCGCGCCCTCATATTGCTGTATGGCCAGGGTCAACGCATGTCGTATTTCGATATCCAAATGGTTCGTCGGCTCATCCAGCAGAAGAAGATTAGGACGTTTGAAAATTAACACCGCCAGTGCGAGCCGCGCCTTTTCACCACCTGAAAACTGACCAATGAGTTGTTCCATATGGTCACCATGAAACCCAAATCCACCCAGATAATTCCTAAGTACCTGAGATTTTTCTTTGGGGAAACTGGCCTGTATCTGCTGTAAGGGTGTTCTATGTGGATCAAGCTGCTCTAATTGATGCTGAGCAAAATAACCAATATTAAGATGGCGGGACTCTGTTCGTCGGCCCCTTTTGGGGGCCAGTTCATTCGCCAGCACTTTGATTAATGTAGATTTTCCTGCTCCGTTACGTCCTAAAAGCCCAATACGATCTCCGCCATTAATGGATAGGGATAGTTCATCGAGTACGATGTTGTTTTCATAACCCGCGGTTATTTCCTCCAACTTTATGACTGGGTCTGTTATACGTTGGCCTTCAAAAAATTTGAAGCGGAACTGGGAATTCACATGGGCTGGGGCAATTAGCTGCATCTTTTCCAGTGCTTTAATGCGGCTTTGTGCTTGCCTCGCCTTGGTTGCCTGGGCCCGGAACCGTCGAATGTAGCTTTCCATGTGTTGAACCTGACGTTGCTGTTTTTCATAAACAGCCTGTTCGTTAGCAAGTACTTCGGCTCGGGTCCTTTCAAACTGTGAGTAGTTGCCCGAATAGCTACGGATTGTTTTACCATCAATATGCAGGATTCTCTGGCAGACGCCATCAATGAACTCTCTGTCATGAGAAATGAGAATAGTTGTACCGGTGTACCGCTTTAGCCAGGTTTCGAGCCAGACGATCGCATCAATATCCAGGTGGTTGGTCGGTTCATCCAGTAGGAGAATATCGGATGGGCTAATCAATGCCTGGGCCAAATTGAGTCTTACTCGCCACCCACCGGAAAACGAATGGGTTGGCATGTCAAGCTGACGATTCTGAAAACCCAGTCCACTAAGGATTCGTGCTGCCCTGGATTTAATTGAATATCCATCCATGTCTTCTATTTGTGTCGGCAACTTCGATAGTTCCGCACCTTGTTTCGTGGGATCCAATGCTGCTATTTTTTTTCAGCCTTTCTGAACTCCTGATCACCATCAATGACGTAGTCAAGGGCGCTAGCATCACTATGAGGCGTTTCCTGGACAACGTGGGAGATTCTCATCCTGGGGTTTATCTCGAGGTCTCCTGAGTCGGGAGAAAAATGATTCATTAATAGCCCCAACAAACTGGACTTCCCACTACCATTATCACCGACCAAACCAGTTTTCTCCCCATTATGTAATGTCAGGGTAACATCGCTAAAAAGCAGACGGACTCCACGACGTAGAGAAACGTTTTTGAATAAGATCATTCTGGGTTGGAAGCAGTTAATGTGTAGTCGGGGAAGGAAGTCGTGGCAAACCTTATTGTTCGTCTAATGTAATGCGGTTTTATGGTGGATTTCGATCAGTTTCTGACTGACTTGGAACGTTAAGGAGATTGTGGTTAATACGAAGTAAAACTAGAAAATCACGAGCCCCGGTAATTCGTCTCAGTGACGAAATTAAGTGCAGCATTATCTTTGTTCTAATGGAGAATTATACCCACTAAAGAGAAAATCCGAAGATAATTTCGTATTTGAGCAAAAATTGATCTATTTTTCTTTTCTTAGCTATTGATTTTTTTAATCTCGACACTATGATTAGCACTCACTTACTGAGAGTGCTAAAAATGACGCAGAAACTGCGTGGCAACTCTCTAATTTTGTTTCAATTTTAACTTTTTAATGAGGAGAAATGAGCGTATGAACATCCGTCCGCTTCATGATCGTATTGTGGTTCGGCGAGTCGAAGACGAGCGAACCAGCCCAGGTGGTATCCTAATTCCTGATTCAGCAACAGAAAAGCCAATGCAAGGGGAAGTTTTAGCTGTTGGTAACGGCAAAATGCTGGACAGCGGCGAACAACGCGCTCTGGATGTAAAAGTCGGTGACAAGGTACTTTTTGGTAAATACTCGGGCACTGAAGTCAAAGTAGAAGGAGAAGAAGTGCTTGTGATGCGTGAAGACGACGTCATGGGCGTAATTGAAGGTTGATTGCTTAAATCAACAGGAATCTATTAGTTTTATTTAGAGGATATATATAAGATGGCTGCTAAAGAAGTAGTATTTGGTGAAAATGCCCGAGCACGCATGCTCAAGGGTGTTAACACCCTTGCTGATGCTGTAAAAGTAACCTTGGGTCCCAAGGGGCGCAATGTTGTACTTGATAAGTCTTTTGCACCGACAGTAACCAAAGACGGTGTGTCAGTTGCTAAAGAAGTTGAGCTTAAAGACAAGCTTGAGAATATGGGTGCGCAAATGGTTAAGGAAGTGGCTTCCAAAACCTCTGATGTTGCGGGTGACGGAACTACCACGGCAACCGTTTTGGCTCAAGCCATGGTGCGCGAAGGTATGAAAGCAGTTGCTGCCGGCATGAACCCAATGGACCTTAAACGTGGTATCGACAAAGCTGTCGGTGCTGCTATCTCAGATCTGCGTGAACTTTCCAGACCTTGCTCGGACCATAAAGAAATCGCTCAGGTTGGTACTGTTTCTGCTAATGCTGACATCAATGTAGGCGATATCATTGCAAAAGCAATGGAAAAAGTTGGTAAAGAAGGTGTCATTACCGTTGAAGAAGGGAATGCGCTGGAAAACGAGCTGGAAGTTGTTGAAGGTATGCAATTTGATCGCGGTTACCTGTCCCCTTACTTCGTGAACAATCAGGAAAGTATGTCTGTGGATCTGGAGAACCCATTCATTCTGATCTATGACAAGAAAATCTCCAATATCCGAGATTTACTTCCTACTTTGGAAGGTGTTGCTAAATCCAGCCGACCTCTTATGGTAATCGCTGAAGATATTGATGGCGAAGCATTGGCTACCCTGGTTGTAAATAATATCCGCGGTATTGTAAAAGTATGCGCCGTTAAAGCACCTGGTTTTGGTGATCGACGTAAAGCCATGCTGCAGGATATCGCTATTTTGACCGGTGGTCAGGTAGTCAGTGAAGAGGTTGGTATGAGTCTGGAAGGTGTGACTCTGGATGACTTGGGGCAAGCTAAAAGAATCCAGGTTTCCAAAGAAAACACTACTGTTATTGACGGTGCTGGCAGCAGTTCTGAAATTGAAGCGCGTGTTGGTCAGATCCATGCTCAGATTGAGGAAGCAACTTCCGATTATGATCGTGAAAAAATGCAGGAGCGGGTTGCGAAGCTGGCAGGTGGTGTTGCTGTTATTAAGGTAGGTGCTGCTACCGAAGTTGAAATGAAAGAGAAAAAAGCACGAGTAGAAGATGCCTTGCATGCAACTCGCGCTGCGGTTGAAGAAGGCGTGGTTCCCGGCGGTGGAACTGCTTTAGTGCGATGTGTTGGTGCTATTTCTGCAGTATCTGGCGAAAACCCAGATCAGGATATGGGCGTCAAACTGGTTCAGCGTGCAGTTGAAGAACCACTTCGCCAAATCGTAGCCAATGCCGGTGAAGATGCATCTGTTATTCTGAATAAAGTTGCAGAAAATCAGGGTTCTTATGGTTATAACGCCGGTACCGGTGAATACGGTGATATGCTTGAAATGGGAATTTTGGATCCAACGAAAGTAACCAGAACAGCATTGCAAAATGCGGCGTCTATTGCTGGTCTATTGATCACCACGGAAGCAATGATTGCTGAAATTCCGGAAGACAAGCCTGCAGCTGGCGGTGGTATGCCTGATATGGGTGGTATGGGTGGTATGATGTAAGCCATCCACCTCGTTGTAATTTAAAAGGCCCCAAAATGGGGCCTTTTTTATTGGCTGATTGATAAATTCTCAGCTAATCATTTGCAGCAGCTCCTGTTATTTCAGATAATCGGTATTCCATGTATTAAGCATTTATTTTGGTGTCTATAATTGCCACCATCCGACGTGATCTTCGGGGGAAACATCTTTTGAACCGTAAAATATCCACAAAATGAGGAACTAATTGATGATAGAAGAATTTAAGAAATTCATAATGCGCGGCAACGTCATAGACATGGCGGTAGGTATTGTTATTGGCGCTGCTTTTGGCACCATTATAAAGTCTCTGGTTGCGGATGTAATTATGCCTCCTGTGGGCGTTTTGCTTGGTAATGTTGATTTTTCTAATCTATTTCTTGTAATAAAAGAAGGTGTCTCAGCGGGGCCTTATGCCAGCATTGCTGCTGCAAAGGAAGCAGGAGCAGTGACAATGAATTGGGGGCTTTTTGTTAATACGGTAATTAGCTTTTTGATCGTTTCAGCTGCTATTTTCGCTTTAATAAAGGCTGTCAATAAACTGGAAAAAGATGCTGAGTCAGAGCCGGAACCAGCGCCAGCAGAACCTGAACCATCACCAGAAGAAGTTTTACTAACGGAAATACGGGATCTACTTA
>JAALKB010000192.1 GCA_011088265.1 Gammaproteobacteria bacterium | reverse complement strand
CGAGCGATGCCAGTCATCATCCTGAACGCAGTGGCGCGGTACGCTCCTATAAACCCACCGTCCACCGGCACGTGGCAGAAATGGTGCAAGAGCTGGGTGATCGTTTCGACGCCACCCCCCAAATCTCTTTTTCGGCCACTTCCATTGAAATGGTGAGGGGCATCCTGGCCACCTGTCATGTCTTTCTCAACCAGTCCCTAACGGAGAAAGACATCTGGAAGATTTATCGGGAAGACTATGGTGACGAACGTTTTGTCCGCATCGTCAAGGAACGGAGCGGGATTTATCGCTACCCTGAGCCCAAACTATTGAGCGGTACCAATTATTGTGATATCGGTTTTGAACTCGACCCGGACAGCAATCGTCTGGTAGTCATGAGTGCAATCGACAACCTAATGAAGGGTGCCGCAGGCCAGGCCGTACAGGCATTTAATCTGATGCATGGATTTGATGAAGATACCGCTTTGGGTTTTGCCGGACTACATCCCATTTGATGCCTGTTGATGGGAGCAGGCCTACCCCCGGCTCTGGCCGATCTTCTGGCCTGATCTCTGACGTGATCTCTGGCCCAATCTTCTAGCTTACCCTCTAACCTAACCACTGGCCCAATTCTAAACAAACCCAATGTGCCGACTTCTGTTGCTTAACCATCCCCATGGCGTGAATCCTCTTAGCCATCTGGATGCCTTTAAAAAAGTATGCAAAGACAGCCCAGAATATCAGGGCCACGGCTGGGGTTGTGCATGGATTGACGAAAATGAGAATTGGCAGTTTTATCACAACATTCTTCCTATCTGGGAAGATCCCATGGACGATATTCCCCAAACCCGTCTGTTCCTGGTCCACGCACGAAGTGCCTTTAGAGACGAAGGCATTGTGGTGGAAAACAACATGCCCTTTGATGATGGAGAGAATGTATTTCTATTTAATGGCGAATTACAGGGCGTAAAAATTAAATCAGAAGGTCGCATTGGAGCGGAGAAAATTTTCAATTACATCAAACGCTTTGATAAAGGAGACATCGCTCCGGCAACCCGGAAAGGCGTTGACATCATCAAGAAACGCACTCGCTACATTCGGGCCATGAATTTTTTTCTCAGCAACAAAAAATCTGTACAGATTTGCAGCCTGTTTGGGGAGAATCCGGATTACTTCGCCCTCCATACGTTATTCGAGGACGGACTTCGCATCATTTGCTCCCAGCCTTATTCTTTGCGCGACCAAATAGGCACTCCACTGGACACTCAATGCAAGACCTCCTGGAAAACCTTATGGAAGACCATTGACAATCACCAGATTTTCACCCTTGATACCCTGACGTCAGAACTTAACATGCCAATCTGACTTGAATTATCGAGCTATCCAACATTTCATTTCCTGATATATCCATGCTTATCGTTAAAATTGGCGGCGGCGAAAAGCTGAACCTCCCAGCAATTATCAAAGACCTTTCAACCTTAACAGAATCGTTCATGATCATTCATGGTGCCAATGCATTGCGGGATGAAGTAGCGGAAAAAATGGGATTTGAAAAAACCATACTCACGTCTCTTTCTGGTTATACCAGTGTATTTTCTGACGAAAATGCATTGGACGCCATCCTCATGGCCTACAGTGGTTTGCGCAACAAACGTCTGGTGGAACTGTGTCAACAAAATGACATTAACGCGGTTGGTCTCACCGGCCTTGACGGACGCATTGTGCAGGGAAGGCGCAACAAAGGCATTCGCGTAATGGAAAACGGCAAAAAAATGTTGAAACGGGATTTCTCTGGAAAACCCGCAGAGGTAAATTCAGACCTGCTCAGGATGTTAATCGATAATGGATACGTACCGGTTCTTACCATTCCGATTTGCGATGAAAATGGGAATGCCATTAATTCTGAAAATGACGACATTGTTTGCAAGCTGCAGCTGGGGCTGGATGCCGATACGGTGATTCAACTAATCGAAGCCCCGGGTTTCATGGAGGACATTAATGATCCCGACTCCGTTCACACCCGATTAAGCTATGGGGAACTGGAGGCTCGGGAGCAACAGGTGGAAGGCAGAATGAAACGTAAAATGCACGCTTTAAATAAACTGGCAAAAGGCAATGTGAAAAAAATCATCATCTGCGACGGTCGGGGCGATAACCCGATTACCGACGCCCTCAATGGCGGTGGTACGTGGATACAACCCTGATCATAAGTTCTAAGCACGTTAATCGAAACACCCGTCAACAGCTGAACTCCAGCCAGCACCATCTCAACGTTTATACTTTAGAGCCCAACAAATGACCCATTGGATCGACCAGAACAGCAATACGCCTTCGAAGTTTATCCCAAACGCGATATCGTGATTACCAGAGGAGAAGGCTCGACGCTTTGGGACGATAAAGGCAATGAATACATTGACTGCGCCGCTGGTATTGGCGTCGCATCCATTGGGCACGCGAACCCTGCCGTCGCTAAAGCCATTGGGGATCAGGCCCAACGACTGATTACCTGCCCGGGAATTTTTTATAATGATACTCGAGCCATGCTAATGAAAAAGCTGGTGGGCATCGCGCCGGATAATCTCAACCGGGTTTTTCTTTGCAATTCTGGTACGGAAGCCATGGAGGCAGCATTAAAATTCGCTCGTATCACTTCGGGAAAAAATGGATTCATCAGCGCAATGCGGGGCTTTCATGGTAGGTCCATGGGTGCACTTAGCGCAACCTTTAAATATCGACAGGAATTTGAACCTCTGATTCCCGGACACAGCTTCGTTCCTTTTAACAAAATCGATAAGCTTACCGCCGCCGTGGATGACAATACCGCCGCCATCGTGCTTGAAGTTGTACAGGGAGAAGGAGGTGTACGGTTAGCAGATCGGGAATATCTGCAACAGGTTCGGGCATTGTGCGACGAACGAAATGTATTACTGATACTCGACGAAATTCAAACTGGATTCGCTCGCACCGGTAGCATGTTTGGATGTCAAACCCTAGGGGTTAGTCCTGATATCATGACCGTGGCAAAAGCCATGGCGGGCGGCTTTCCCATGGGGGCCGTGCTGTGTAGCGAAAAAATCACTTCCGCTGCGGGGAAACATGGCTCAACTTTTGGGGGTAATCCTTTAGCCTGTGCCGCCGCCAGCGCCACCATTGATTTCATGCTGGACAACGACCTACCCACCCAGGCAAAAACAAAAGGCGATTACTTCATGGACAAACTGGACCAAAGCGCCAGCGCCATACGGGAAGTTCGCCAACTGGGTTTAATGATCGGTATTGAGCTCAAGACCAAATCCAGGCCAGTAATCGAAAAACTCATGGCCCATCATATTCTCGCCCTGCCTGCGGGACCCACCGTGGTTCGATTGCTTCCCCCTCTTGTTATCAGCGAAGAGGAACTGGATCGGGTTGCCTCAACCCTCAATCAAATACTGGCCGGGATGCCCTGATTTCTTGCGTAATTTCTTGCGCTAAACTGGTTTTGCCCCAATGCCTTACCTTAGTTCCTGCCTTAATTCCTGCCTCGATCTTTTTGGCTTCATCGCCGAATAATCATGCAAGTGCAGGTAGCATGGGCCAGCAAACGGCCGGTTTCATCTTTCAGGGTTCCCTCGGAAACCCCAAGGGACCGGGATAAATTGATCACCCGTCCTTCGGCAACAAGCGTCTGGTTTTGTGGCACCGGCCTTAACATCTTTACCGCCAAATCAATGGTGCCATAGGGTACCCCCGCTTCCAGACGGCTATGCACCGCGCAACCCGTTACCGAATCAAGCACCGTGGCGGCGAAGCCACCATGGGTTCCTCCCATGGGGTTGAGGTGAGCATCCGTTGCCATGGCCTCGAAAATCACATATCCCTCTCCAACTTCTTTAAATTCCATGGGAATGGTGGTGGTAATACTGGGATGGGGTAGATCACCCCGAATAATTCCCTGCAGTACTTCTAAGCCGGATAGTGTTTCAATGTTCATGGCAATGTATCTTGATGACGATGTTTATAGCTTGATGTTTATAACTCGATATTTATAGCCCGGTGTTTATAGTCCAGAGGACCTGGTGGATTCTCAGCGGGAGCGGAACCAGGCACGAGACAGGCTTTATCCGCAGCGCTTTCCCACTTACACTCAGGATCAAATTGATGGAGAATACGCTGGTCGGGGTGCTTCATCAATGGGATGTTTATTCATATGCAATACGAAACACAATACCAGGTCGCACCTGACCAGCTAATCACAGGAGATGGGAAGTACCACGGTTTTAATTCCATCATGACCTGGATTCAATAGTCTTGAAGATTTGCCGAGGATTTACCCATGCAGTATCATAAATTAGACATCGCGTTTCTTAATATTGGTCATTTCCTCGACCACTTTTTTTTGCTGATTTTCGCCACCGTCGCAGCCCTGGTATTGACCGAAGAATGGTCAATCAGCTATTCCCAACTCATCCCCTATGCCACCGCGAGCTTCATCGCCTTCGGTGCCTGCACCATTCCCGCAGGGTGGCTGGCAGATAAGTGGAGTCGGGAAAATATGATGGTGATTTTCTTCATTGGCATTGGGGCGAGTTCGCTATTGGCAAGTCTGGCCAATACGCCGCTGCAAATGGGCATTTGCCTGACGCTAGTCGGGGTCTTTGCCGCCATCTACCACCCGGTGGGCCTGGCCATGCTGGTTCAGGGTCGCGCAAAAACCGGAATGCCCATCGCCATCAACGGCGTCTTTGGTAATATGGGCGTTGCATCAGCCGCGCTAACCACGGCCTATTTTATCGACACTATTGGCTGGCGAAGCGCCTTTATTATCCCCGGGGTGATTTCGTTGGTCGTGGGTCTGGCGTATCTTTGGTTTACCCGACAAAACCAGCGTCATGGGAACCAGGCCGCTCCGTCGAAAAAGGCAGCGGCAGCAACTACCGATGGCGCATCTTCATTGAGCAAAAAAACCTGGATTTGGGTATTCGCCATTGTCTGTTTTACCACGGCCCTGGGCGGTCTGGTATTCCAAAGCACCACCTTTGCCCTGCCAAAAATTCTGGACGATAAACTCGCGGGAATTGCTGGATCCGCCACCGCAATCGGCTGGTATTCTTTCATCGTCTTTGCGGTAGCCGCATTTGCCCAGCTGGTCGTGGGTTATTTATTGGATAAACATTCCATCCGCACGATTTTTATGGTCATCGCATTACTTCAGGCTACCTTCCTCGCAATCATGACCCAACTGTCAGGGTTATGGACAGTGATCGGTGCCATCGCATTCATGCTCGCGGTATTCGGCCAAATCCCCATTAACGATGTTTTAGTGGGGCGTATTTCCCGCAATGAATGGCGCAGCCGAGCCTATGCTGCCCGCTACATCATCACCTTTTCCGTGATGGCTTTTACCATTCCGCTCATCGCATGGATTTACGGATCCTGGGGCTCCAATACGTTGTTCATGCTATTGTCCGTAGTGGCACTGATTATTTTTGCCGCCGTTTTATTGTTGCCAGGAAAACCACTAGCACCACAATCCTGAAACGCTAACGCTGTCGAATTGGTTAAAGAGAATTGGTTAAAGAGCTATATCTTAAAGAGCCATGTTTTCACGGGCGATATCTTCAGGTCGCAGACTTTTCCTTTTTTAAGGCCGAATTAGCGAATTGTCCGTTTCGATATTTGCTCAGGAGTTTGTGTTTGGTGAATGCTCTTCTAGCCAATAACGCCTTGCGGTAATTCGAGTAATCGCAATGTATCCCAAAATGGAAAGAGGCATTACAAAGGCATTAAACGCCACCCAACTATCCGTGTCCAGCCAACGCCAGCAAACCTCGTTGGCTGCGGCAAAACAAAATGCGATCACCACCCAACGTAGCGTTAATACCCGCCATCCTCTGGGGGAGAGGTGAAGCCGCCCATCCAATGCCCGTTGTAACAAACTCCGTCTCATCGGTAGTCCCACGATGAGAATGAACGCAAAGGTGAGCTTGCCAAAAGTCGGCTTCATCTTGATGAATTGTTCATTCTGAAATACCAGGGCAGCGCCCCCTAACGCCAACACCAGAAACAACCCAATTATCGGGAAAATGGGGATTCGCTTTTCCAGCAACCACCCCAGGGTAACGACAAGCACCGTAGAGACCATCAAAGCGATTACCCCAGGCATCAACCCCCACCCCTTATTGACGAGGAAGAAAATGATTCCCGGAGTCATCTCCAAAAAGAGATGGCGATTCAGGTATTGTGCAATAACGCTCATGCCGCTTCGATGCGCAACCATTGTCCGTCGTCTGGGCAAACCTCATGGAAAAAATTTTCCATGAGACCTACCTTTAGCCCAGGCCTATCAGCCATTTGCTTTGATTGGAATGCACAAATCCGTTAACCATTCAGATTCCGGCAAGACACGACAATCATTATCATAAATCTCGACAAACGGTTTGTCTTCAATTTGCTCCTGGGACGACGAGGCCCAACCTGCCAACATCTTTCCATAGACTTCGGAAAGTTCATGATAGGGTCCTTTGTGGGTATGTACTGCGTATCGCTGGGCTTTGAGGGTAGTAATTTTGATGTCGTTGGTTTCCTGAATACTGTTTTGAAGATTCTCTGGGATCGCCACACAGGCATCCGATCTCAGCTCTTCGGCGGGCGTATGTCTCGGGCTGTCATAGGACAAGCTAAACACCTGACATTGTGATGGGTCGATCCCCTGGGTCAAACCCCATTCGATCAACTCATCGAACACACCACTAATTTCTGTATAGGGGCCCTTGTGAGTCATGTAGGCATATTTAACGGCGGGTTTGGTGGTGATATTAATCTGCATGTTATTCTCCTCGGTGGATGGCAAGAGCTCAGTTTTCATGGCCTCTGGATCAAACAGAATTCGACCCAGGGAACCTTGAAACGACGGATGAGATTTGCATTTACGATAAGCTCCCGGTGGCATACCAAACCCCCGACGGAACGCCCGGGAGAAAGCTTCAGTAGATTCGTAGCCGCTACCTTGAGCCACAATCGCCATGTCGTGAACACCATAGCGAATTTGCCTCGCCCCATACTCCAGACGGATACGTTGAATCACATCCCCCAGAGTCTCTCCCGCAATAGCGCGGAAAATACGATGGAAATGATAGGGAGAAAAATAGGCCTCTTTCGCCAACACATCCACAGAAAGCGGACCGTCAACATGGTCACAGATATAATCCAATACCCGGGCGACCCGTTGATGATAAGTGAATGAGGTGCAAATCTTCATGGCACAATTATTCCACAATGATCCAATTCACCATTGACCGATCTTGCGGATTTTATTGGATCCGTTCTAACTAATCGCACCGCCAGCCTTCTCCGGACCTTCCTCGTTCCCACGGAGGACCGTGGGAACGAGGTGGGATTTCCGCTTTCGCCATCGACAAT
>JAALKB010000191.1 GCA_011088265.1 Gammaproteobacteria bacterium | reverse complement strand
TCGAAAATGACGCATGATCGCTAACGACGTCGCGCCTTTTTTCAGGACGGACTAGATATTTTCGTCGGAAAAACAAGGAAAAAAGGTTGTAGAACAGTGTTTTTAAACACATTAGCTACCATATAAAAGGACGTTCCCCACCCAAAAAGTGGACTGTAAAACGGACTGGATCGAAGGTCGTACAGCCATCTTTTGTCAATGCTGACCAACTTCTTATACGAGAATCGATGCCGCTACCACAATTGTCGATAGTATGAGGCTGCAACGCATTGAGGTAATTTTTTACGATGTAACGAGCGCGATTTATTAGCACACCCGTACCGGTTTTATAGGTTTTTGAACGATGTTCGATGTCAAATTGATGCGGTCTCAAGTCCACAGCACCCAGAGCCGCAAATTGTTGCAACTGATCTTCATTCGTTAAGCTGAACAAATCTAATGACCTGGTAATACTCCGTTCCAGGTACATGATAGAAGGCCCTGTATATAATTTACCAGTTGGGGTGATTACCGGGATGACAGCCGTAACTTCAGCAAGCAGCAACGAGTCATTCTCCAGCAGCTTCCACAGGTCGTCTGAAAGTAATACCGAATCATAATCGCAAAGCTGTTGTATCGTTGGATCACCATATTTTTCGGTCAGGAGTCGATAAACAAGATCCGCCAGGACGATCTCTTTCTGAGTCCGAGGAGATCCCAAAGCAGGGTAAACCGAAGGGGAACGTCTCTTCGTTTCAAGTTCCAATTGCGCTGTTCTCTGCAGCGCAAACTCCCTTTCATCATGGCCTTGCGCCGTAGGTTCCAAAATCTTTCCGGAGCCAAGGGGAATTTGGTTATATCCTGTGTTTCTACCCATTAATTCTGTTACCAGCACCTTGGCCACATAAGAGTCAGTGTTGAACCCCATTTGGGATGCATGGGAGATACACGCGAATTGAAGGGGCGACAGGTCTCCTGTTTCACCACACTTTATCCGTACACCAGATAGAAATGAATCCTGTAGTTTGCGCGTAGCCCAATCAACTTTTTCATCTGATAAAGAAGCCAGGCAAATTTCAATAGGCTTATACAGTGGCACCTTCCCATGATTTTCCTGAACAGTGGCTTGGACTGCATCGGGTAAATTACCTGGGATGGAAAAGTAGTTTACGATGCCAGAACTAACATAATCATATCCCAGCAGGCTACCGGGTGTTAACAATATCCATCTGGTTTGCAAATCAACTTCCCAGTTAACACGATCCAGCACTCCCAAAATGCCATAGGCTGCAAATATTTTGCTAACAAGCCCAGAATCCATCTCCTGTGAACTTTGATGCGTCCAAACCAGATTGGCTCCTTGCCCTCCAAGTGCAGTCGTCCCAATAATAGCAATAGTTTCTATTTCAGACTCAACAGCAACTTGCTTAAGGGTGTGAAGAACCCATGACAGGGCCACAGTGTTTTAACTTCCTCATCTTTTGCGGAATATGCCACGATGGCGGAAAGATTAGCGCCGACTATCAAGGTTTGAGGTTTCCTATCGACGAGATAAGAATATAAAGTAGAGCATTGCCGATACTCCTGGTCATTAACATTTCCAGGTGATAACCCGATTGGCACAATATCAAGAACTTCTCCCGTAATTGTGAGTGTTCTCTCACCATGGCTAATAACTAATGTCGTTTCATCCTTAAATTCTGAAGAAAGGTCTCCTACTAAATCGACCACTTTTTCTGTTTTGCTCAGTTGATAGGCAAGTTCTGAGATGCTAATGGCCGTAACATAAATTCTGTCTACGACAGATGTATTAAGATTGGTATATAGTCTTCGTTTCTGTGGTCTGTCAGAATTGGGATGAGCCCACTCCAGTACTATTTCTCTGAGTGTGGCCCCACCAACAAGCCCTGCTCCGATAATGACAATAATTCCATCGCCTGTAGAATTAGTCATTTTTTACTCCCCCCCCAATAACCCCAATAACAGTCAGATTGGTGTGGAAGACCAAACATGTCTGCCAGGAAACTGATGCTACTACAATGAGGAACACCAGGATAATAGGTTACAAAATCCTGAATGCCGTCGACTGACGTCAGCCATTCTATCCTGTGGGAAATAGATGATAGCACCTCCCCGATGCTGGCAACACTTTTTTCACTTGTTGATCCGACAATCGCGGCATAAATAAACTTGTCAGACGTACTATTTTGAATATGGGATTGTAGGGCAAAAAGCAACTGGTCTGAGTCTGTAAAACTGGCCACACATAATAAGGGAGCTGCATTTTCTGTTGACAATACCCAGTCATCAACAGCTACGTTGTAATTGACCAATAAATCGGTTCGGAATGCTTGCGGAAAAACTTCCCCATTACATTTCCATTAAGCTTTTGCCGAAGTTGTTCCATTTCTGCGAGATGCGATGTCGAATAATTGGCTAATTGGGTTTCGGGCATGAGAGGATCCGTCGTTGTCTGCTTCAACAATTGCCACTCCTGGGCGACGAAATACATAAATCTTTCATACACTTTTTCATGGGCAAAAACATCCTGTAAAGACAGACATGCTTCACCTCGCCGCCTGAATGCTAAACTAACTGCTTGTTTTGCTGCAGCCTGGAGCATTGGCGTATCCATGTCCGGAAAAACAAGCATTATTGGGAAATGATCAGAGTAAAAATAGTAATGATGGCTTTCGTTGACTAAATGTATTTTTAGCTGATCGAGGGTATTTTTATTGCCAAAATAGATAGCTCCATCCGCCTTATTGATAAACTCGCCGATAAGATCAGCATCAGGCGTAATGTCCTGGTCTGAGCGCTAGGTAATTCTTGAAAAAGCCGATCTGACATGCTCGGGTAACCAATGAATCATTTCATGGAACAGACAATCGTACATCGAAGGTTTTACTAGCAAAGAAAACTGGTTTCCATTTTTAGCGGCTTGAGCAAGAATGGCACTCCATATCAAAAGAATAGTTTCAAATAACCCCAAATTTCCGGATGCCATTATTCCGAATTTTGGAATAACAGTATGTGTGGCAAAAAACTGGGCAGGAGAGTCCGTGCCAAGCATTGCTTTTAATTGAAGTTGTTCTCCCTGAAAATCGTGCAAAAGACTTCTTAACGCCTTAATATCTTCAAGAATCTCTGAAATTGGGACGCCCTTGAAACGAATGTAGGTTTGAAGAAATTCACTGTCTGGACCCTGTGCTACTTCATATTCTAGAGTTTCATGTAACGCTTCAATGACTTTAATCCCTTGGTCAAGCGTCAGGGCCGGTTGTGATGCACGTAACGCCTTCTTGTCCGCCAGATCAATCGCCGCCTGTAACGCTATCCTTGAACCAGCCCCCCAAGGGTTACAGAACAATTGATGCCCGTTATATGATTCAATTAAGTGCAAAGGGGTGGAGGGATCTTCCTGATTTGGTAATAGCTCGGAAATGGAAAACATCTTCCCACCAATCGTGTACCAAATGTCATTGTATTGAATCATCAGATATCACCTATCCGGCGCAGCCACCGGTTGCTGCACCACCAAAAGACCGCGGATGATCGAGAACCGGCTTTAGGTCATCATCCAGATCAAAATCGTTATACCGGAGAATTTTATGATGTAAAGATAACGGATGACCGAACTCATCGGTTTCCAACACATTCACTAAATTTCCAGTTGCCGAAGAACGAATCATTTGAGATTTTAAGGCTGACACTAATCGTGTCGTACCATCAGGAACCCAGACTTTTTGCCCATTTTTTTCAACGTATTCACCGTTTTCCCAAACAGACGCCCAGTTAGTTTGTAGCAAGACACCCCAGGAATCCAGCGATATTGGTTGAAGGGTGCGTGGATTAATTACTTCCGTCAATGAGGGAGCGATTTGAATGATATTTAAAACACTCATTTTCTTAATGATCTCAGATAGTTCCTCGTCCTTCGGAGTCACGGATACATAGTAGGTTGGCAATGATGCAGTATCTCCGCCGATATTCAAGACAGCGATTCGATTTTTTGCCAGAACCTGAAGAGTTTCTGCTGTCGGTGTCGCACTCGACATTAAGACTAAATCCATCTGAGTCGCCATCTTCTTAAGCGCGCCAGGGATGCCTTGTCCCTTCGCGGGATGATCAATGGGTGGGGCAACGAGAATATGAACATCATGTTCTTTCATAAGATAGTAAAACTCCTGATCACTTGCACCAACAGGTTTTGCCAATAAATGTACGCCGTACTCACGAAGTTGTTCTTCAAATATTGGTTCTGCAATATGCCTACGATCATAGGTTGTCGCTGCAAAACGGGACTTTTTAATGATCTCCTTTAATGGCTCCAGAATCCTCGCCATTGTTTGAACAGATGCCCGCCAATCAGCTTTTGGAATAATAATATAAACATAATCGCTTCCTCTGTTGGCAGAGGTACCACCCGTCCATTTCCGTTTTTCAATATGAAAATTGGGGTTAACCTGGGTCGGCGCATGTTCGCCGCTGCACAGATATGCAGCAATGGGAGCAGGTAAAAAGTTCATCCAGCCAAGGAGGCGCTGGTGTTTTTTTGTGATTGGTAGAACT
The DNA here is from genome assembly GCA_011088265.1 of Gammaproteobacteria bacterium. GTDB lineage: Bacteria > Pseudomonadota > Gammaproteobacteria > Arenicellales > Poriferihabitantaceae > WLWV01. Next base: position 2,973 of record JAALKB010000191.1, on the reverse strand, counting down.
TTAGATTGGAACGCTTCCCAGTTCGTAATATGTTTTGGCTCAAGGCCGTAAAGATCCCCAAGATATTTGATTACTGGCGTTGTCGCATATGAAAATTGGAGTTGCGCTTTTAACAACTGCCATTGAATCAGCCGGATTTCATCCAGTGGCAACTTTGCAATAGATAGGTCGTTCATGGAACGTATTGGCAATTGTTCTGGAGCCCGCGCCAATACATATTGGTCAAAATTGGTAATATCAATAGGCGCTCCCCCAATGCGCTCGCTATCAAGTAGTAAATCGATAGCGTTTCCCATGTGTTCCTTCCCTCTCCCCCATACCGTTGTCATTTCACACCCTCTTTAAATTTGCCAACCAGAAAGAATATTTTAATTATGTGCATTTAGATAATATTTTTTAGCCATCGCCAGAAAAATTGAACGCGAGCTGTTAATTGGCTTACAACTTTGGATAGTTTCTCAGTAAGCCCGTGCTTAAATATGAACAGGCAAAAATGTGATTATCGAAACTATAGGGTTTGATTCATTTGTATCAATCACTTTTGATGTTCACTTTTTAGCACTATTTAATATCCCTGAGCTAAACCCGAAAGTCATTCAGGAAACAATAATTCTTTCCAGGAAACTGAATTTTAGCGGATTTATAGACTTCGCCCTACTTCTACACAACGCTGGGGTTAGTCGGGAACAGAGCGAATCAGAGCGCCGAGACAAAGTAATCCTATTTTATTGCAAACCATACCGCCTCCCAGTCACATTGATACCACAATAAATCATGGGAATCCTAGCCACCTCCCTGCTTCAAAGTATTGCTCTTCAACACCGTTGACAGTACACGCTTGCAATGTATATGACGCTATTAGAGGCTGTAGAACATCTCTATATAGTCAAACACATTAGCACACTCAGTAAAGCTATAACCAAAACCGATGTATGAGTAGTTGAAGATAAGTGGCGTATCCGAATAATTTAAAGTTATCAGGCTCTCGCATTATTCAGGTGAGAGTACGGCACTCATGAGGAAGAATACCGTTGTTTCGCTAAAAGATCGAGTATCTTTTAGCGGTTAGTTGACTGACTTTTTGCTTAATGGAAGCCAAAACTAGCCAGACTAGCGGTTGAAACGGAGGGAGCCGAGCACATCGAGCAATTTTCCATTCAGTAATTCGGTGAGGGTTAAGCAGCCACTGTTTATAGTAGCTGGTCACGCTATATAGCAATGACCTGATCCGTTATCTCCGTAATCAGCGTAACGTACTAATGCGAACCCATCTTCAGAAAACAAAAAGCTGGGAGTTTCTAGACCGGATCAAAGCGGCAAAATACGCGCTTGATTCTGGGCAGATAGACCAGCTCGGATGGCTTCCGAGCTTGTTCAGCGAAGACTTGTGGTGATCGACGGTCTTTGTTTTACCAAGGAAGAGTTTTGTGCATTGAGGGGGAATTGAACAGTATGGAGTCACCAATAAAGACCTGAGGCAACGTCTCGATTCGCCAAATCAACAAGCTGACCGTTCCATATGACAGAACCTGGGATTGAGACAGAGGAAGAACAAAGCCCCCTGACTGGGGCTTTATTTAACGAATATGGATCGAATTAGATATCTCTCAATTGTGTAACTTTGGAGTTTATTCACAGACTCGAGAACTGCGGATAGTCGTCAGCTATTTGCCCGAAGCGGTGTAGCATAATGCTCAAATTACACGAACTTAAATGACAAATAACCATCCGCTACCGCTATTCCCGCCTTCGCGGGAATGACTAATGGTCGAGAATAGCTAATGCTTATAGCCCAATACTAATAGCGTCGATGGCCGCTTTGAGTATCTCAGAGAGGTATCAAAACTACAACCATACTCCCTTCCTCACCCCAGTAGTAATTAGCTAACGCCGACACCCTTGCTCGATATTTTCAAATTACCCTGAAACCCCGGCAATGGGGAAAATTCGACGCCAGTTCCTGACCTGGTATTGCTCATAATTCTCTCCATTATCTACTGACCCTGAATCACCGACTAAAGGTTTAACCGGTACATCCCAGCGTGGATTAGCAAAAAAGGGAATGGAAAAGCGATGAGCGCCGGACCGGTTTATGACCCGATGGGGTGTTGATGAAAATTCACCATCGGACCATATTTGCATCAGGTCGCCAAGATTAATAACAAATGTTCCAGGTATGGGCGGTGCTTCTACCCATTCGCCACTCTTACTTTCAATTTCGAGGCCACCGTTGTCATCCTGCCAAAGTATTGTGAAGCCAATTTCATCGGTGTGAGGTACGACACCAATATTATTGACCGTTTGATGATTATCCTGCGGTGGGTAGTGGTTTATCTTTAACAGCGATGATTGACGTTGAAAAAGGTCTTCAAAGAACTGGGCTGGTTGACCGAGGGCGAGGGAAAAAGCGCGTTGCAATATCTGTGATAAATCTGTGGCAGCAGTGTAATAAGATTCCATGGCCTGTTTCAGGGCTTCGCCGTTTTCAGGCCAAAGATTTGGGCCATCAAGTCTATTGTCCTGATTTATCGGACGATCTTCGCCAATCCAGAAGCCCTCCTGGTTGCTAACGGCTTCAATGGCTTCGCCTTTATATGAGCTATACCGCAATGGCAGGTAACCGCGTATGCGATCACTCAAAATAATTTGTTTCTTTTCTTCCATCGGGCGAGCAAAAAATTCCCGGCCTGCTATTAGAACATCTTCGATCAAAACCTGGGGGATACCATGATTTTTGATGTAGATGAAACCGACGTCACGGCATGCCTGGCCGATGGTCGCTACAACGGCTGGATTGTCTTCTCCGGCCACCAGGGATGTCAGGTCGATAACAGGGATTTCAGCGAAATCGAGGCGACGGGATTTTGGGATGCTCATGATTGTTGTTCTTTCTAGTTGAAAGGTGCATTAGAAAGTGAAGCGTACTCTTTCATCCTACCTTAAGTCGACTGGGCTCATGGAAAGATAAGGGGA
>JAALKB010000190.1:3026-7538 GCA_011088265.1 Gammaproteobacteria bacterium | reverse complement strand
TAGCGAATGATAATAGCTTTTAAGACATCCCAGATAAAGCCATCCAGGATAGTGCCAGGATAGTGTTGGTAGCGGGGGCAGGATTTGAACCTACGACCTTCGGGTTATGAGCCCGACGAGCTGCCTGACTGCTCCACCCCGCACCAGAGCGGCGTATTATATATACAAATTCAATTTTAGCAATGGTTTGGGGGGCTTTTGTTATTTTATAGCCGCCTTTTGATCGGGCGTAAAATAAATATAAAACAGTGAATATCTACGTGAACACCTACTATCCTTTTCGCCTGACACTAGTACCCGCGGCAGAATCATCCAGTTCATACCCAGCGCCAACAATTTGATCTCGAAGGTCATCAGCTAACGGCCAATTCTTCTCCTGCCGAGCAAGCCTTCTGGATTCGACCAATAACAGAATTTCTTCCGGTATGGTTTCAACAATGGGTTCCCAATTTGCCAAATCCAGTCCCAGGACACGGTCCATCTCCAATAGGGTGGCTTTCCTGACCGAAGAGTCCAAATCACTTTTCGCCATCTCCCAAACCACCGCCAGTGCTGTTGCGGTATTGAGATCACGCTCAACCTGTTCGCTGAAACGCATCAGAAAATCCGGATCAACGTCCGAGGCATCATCCCATGAGTAAAAAGCTGAGCGTAATCGACCAAGCGCTATTGAAGCGCTATCCAGACTCTCCCAGGTAAATTTTAGATCACTGCGATAATGGGCAGTTAAGCATAAATAGCGATATGCCAGAGGGTCATACTCCCGATCAACCAGCGTCTGCACCCGAAGAAACTCTCCCGACGACTTTGACATCTTGGAGCTATCAGTTTCGAGAAAATAACCATGCAGCCAAAAGTTTGCCAGTGTCGTACCATGACAAACTTCAGATTGAGCAATTTCATTGGAATGATGCACTGGGATATGATCTTTTCCACCACAATGGATATCAAATTTTTCGCCTAGGTATTTCACAGCCATGGCTGAGCATTCAATATGCCAACCTGGAAAACCAACCCCCCAGGGGCTCTCCCATTCCATTTGGCGTTGATCATCCATGGGACTAAATTTCCACAAGGCGAAATCAGTTAGGCTGTGTTTTTCACCGACATCCACCCGAGCTCCCTCAGCCAGCCCCTCTTTATCCAATCGAGCCAAATAACCGTAGCTATCCAGTTTGGACGTGTCAAAATAAATTCCATCAGAAGTTTTATAGGTGAATCCCTTAGCTTCGATCTTACCAATATCTGCTATTTGCTCAGGAATGTGGTCTGTCGCTCGACACCAGGTGGTTGGCTCAAGAATATTGAGATTATTTAAATCGCTTTTAAAAGCGTCGGTAAATCGCTCAGCGATATCCCACGCGGACTCCCCTGCTTTTCTTGATCCCTTTTCCATTTTATCTTCACCAGTATCTCCATCCGAGGTCAGATGTCCCACGTCGGTAATGTTTACCACATGTTCCACTGAGAATCCCTTGAACTCAAGTACTCGTCGCAGAATGTCTTCGAATACATAGGTTCGAAGATTGCCAATATGTGCATAGTCATAAACCGTTGGTCCACAGGCGTAGATTCCTACTTTTCCTGGGGTAATCGGTTCGAAGTCGCAAAGACTTCTTCTATATGTGTCGTATAACTTAAGTGTCATCGAGATTTATGTCCTGCTTAGTATCAAGCCAATTCACCCTGAGCCACTGCGGCTACTTATAGGGCTGGCGATGTTATAATAATCCTTGTTATATTGCACCCCTGTTTCACCTTTCAACGAATTACACTCCAGCCACCATCTCAATCAATCACCCCAACCACGTTACCTTGACCCGCCACCTCACCCTAACCCTCAATCCCGAGCCTCAACCCCAGTTCTCAACCCTATCCTATTGAATCAATGACCGTTGCTTTCATTTCTGATCTTCATTTAACTCCCGAAAGACCTAATTCCACCATACTTTTCGAGGAGTTTTTAAGAGCCACGGAAGGAATTGTTGAAGATTTATATATCTTAGGCGACCTCTTCGAGTACTGGATTGGTGATGATGCCGGGGAGCAGCTAGGTCACCAGCGCATAGAAAAGGCACTAAAACAAACCACCGATAGGGGGACTAATATTTTCTTCATTCATGGTAACCGGGATTTTCTAATTGGATCCGATTTCGCTAATCGAACCGGGTGCCGAATATTACCGGACCCCACTGTAATCATTCTTGGGGATAATAGGGTGGTCTTGAGCCATGGGGATTCCTTATGTACGGATGATATTGAACACCAAAACGCAAGGGATCAAATGCTGTCTTCGAAATGGAAAGTCGCTTTTCTCGACAAATCCATTGAAGATAGGGTACACACCGCGAAACAGCTCAGATCCCATAGCGAAAAAAGCAAACAGAAAAAAAGTATGGAAATCATGGACGTCACCCAAGCGGAAGTGGAAAAAATGATAATGGAGCACCAAGCGGATATCATGATTCACGGCCACACTCATCGTCCTGGAATTCATGAATTCAAACTGGATTCAAAGAGGATTAAACGTTACGTGTTGGGCGACTGGTATACGCAAAAAAGTTCGCTCACTTACAACAACAACACCTTTTTATTAAAGAAATAGCGTCTCACCAGTGCCAAAGAATCCTGGATAACAAGCTAATTGCATTAAAAGAAGATCATAAGAGTCTGAACTTCTGTATCTAGAGATTATCCTTGACTAGCTACTTTTTTTCATTGATATCCGTTACTTCGGAGAGGTCCAACTCATTTTGATTCATTTTCTTTGAATCATCATTTCTTAAGTCATCCACTAAAGAAAGATATTCCGGGGTTATGTCTCCGGTGACATAGACCCCGCTGAAACACGAAGTATCGAATTCGGACAAACGGGGATTACATCGATTCACGGATTCTACGAGATCGTCCAATTCCTGATAAATTAGACGGTCTGCTCCAATCTGCACGCAGACTTCTTCAGTGGTTCTCCCATGAGCAACCAATTCACCACTGGATGGCATATCGATCCCATAGACGTTCTGATAACGAACTGCCGGAGCCGCTGAAGCGAAATAAACTTTTTTTGCCCCAGCTTCACGGGCCAACTGGATAATTTTTTCCGATGTCGTTCCGCGCACGATAGAGTCATCAACCAACAGAACATTCTTGTCTTTAAATTCGGTGGCGATAGCATTTAGTTTCTGCCGTACTGATTTTTTTCTCTGCGCCTGGCCCGGCATAATAAACGTTCTGCCAATGTATCTGTTTTTGATAAAACCTTCTCTAAAAGGTAGATTCAACACAAGAGCCATTTCCAGGGCCGCTGTTCGACTTGTATCTGGAACTGGAATCACCACGTCAATATCATGATCCTTCCAGGTCTCAGCCAACTTCATCCCCAACGCTCTCCCCATCTCGATCCGGGTTTTGTAAACCGGCACGTTATCCAGAATCGAATCCGGTCTCGCGAGGTAGACATATTCAAAAATGCAGGGAGCATATCTTGGGTTTTCAGCGCATATCCTGCTATGAACATTACCTTCAATGTCGATGAAAATGGCTTCTCCGGGAGAAACGTCGCGCTGTATTTGATAGTCCAGAACATCCAATGCTGCGCTTTCCGAGGCGAACATATGGGATAATCCATCATCATTTTTCTTCGTTCCATAGATTAACGGGCGAATCCCACAAGGGTCGCGAAATGCGAGAATGCCACCTCCCACAATCATCGCCAACACCGCATAGGCCCCCTGACATCGACGAAACACCGCTCCGACAGCTTCGAAGATATCATCTGGAGCCACTCTTACGCTGGATTCTGAAACAGCTTCTTTTAGCTCATGGGCCAGAATATTTAACAAAATCTCCGAATCGGATGAGGTGTTTAACTGGCGTAGATCCTGTCTGAAAAGCTCTTCCCCCAACACATCAGCATTGGTCAAATTTCCATTATGTCCTAAGGCAATGCCAAACGGAGAATTAACATAGAAGGGTTGCGCTTCAGCTCTGGAATCGCAACCGGCAGTGGGGTATCTCGCGTGACCAATCCCCATATTCCCCTGCAATTGCACCATGTGCCGGGTATGAAACACATCTCGTACCAAGCCATTATCTTTGCGCAAAAAAACCCGATTACCATCACTTGTCATGATACCCGCTGCGTCCTGTCCCCGATGTTGAACGCCGGTTAAACCGTCATACAGAGACTGATTAACTTCCTGTCCCCCAAGAATCCCAACAATACCGCACATATCAGGTTATCTCCGTGGAGAGCTGGTCAACAATATCCTGAGGCAAGAAGGTTTTGATAAATTCATTGACTGGTTCAAACAACCCAACCAGGGTGGATTCCTGCCACCAGGGTTGACTGGGAAACTCCATAAAATATGAAGCCAGAATAAGCAAAGAGACTAGAGCAATACCTCTGGCTAAACCAAAGGCTCCTCCCAGAGATCGATCAATACGGGCTACTCCTGCTACCTTTACCAACCGCAGGATAAGGTAGCTGGCAATGGAAATCAGCAACAAAGA
>JAALKB010000190.1:0-2926 GCA_011088265.1 Gammaproteobacteria bacterium | reverse complement strand
AAGAATCCCGCGAAGGCCAGTACAACCCGAAAAACGGACTGGCTAATATAGGGCTCCAAATAAACCGCTCCTATTTCCGCGTAGTTGTAAGCGATCCAAACCGCAGCTAACCAGGAAAACAGTGAAAATACTTCCTTAACAAAACCACGATACCAGCCGATCACAAATGAGACGACAATAACGACGATAATCGCAATATCAACCAAACTCATACTTTAAGCCTATAACAATGGAGATGAATCGGAATGGAATCCAAAACGCAGTCCGATGCGGACTCCGGATGATATCATTTGAATGGATTCATACCTATAAAAATTACTCATACCTATCCTGTTCCCCTACCGTGATTAACCCTACTCCGATCTGTTTGGATTTTATCCAGACATGCTAGAGCGAAAACCACATGAGTTAAACCTGCTTTGTTCAGGACAGATATCCTGAACAAAGCAGAATTCATTTCGTGTATTGATTAGTCCATGAAAACTGGTTCATAAATTCTTCTCCCACCTCCATTTCGCGACTTCCGTTTTGGACCAGCCCTGGAATCAGGATTGATGTTTGGTGATATAGCCATTTTCACCTGTCAGTTTCTTAAGACGAACGCTGATCGTTTGCGCAGCCTTTCTATCTGAATAAGGGCCAAGCCATATTCGAGTTGCATCTCCAAAACTGGTTTGTACTTTAGTCGTTTTAGCTGGCAGTCCCTTGCTGTTTAACAATCTAGTGACAGATTCCACGTTTCCTGGCTTGGAGAACGTACCCACTCTCACTATCCATTGCCCAACGGATTTGTCGACCGGGGCAGAGTTATCCTTCTTTGACGGTTGGGATGATGATTGCGTAGCCCTGGCTACACTTTGTTGTGGGGTCCTGGTTTTAGTACTACTCGTTTCTTCCTTTTTCACCAAAACAACCTTTTTACCGGCAGTTTTCCCATTCGTTCCTTCGACACTAGTGGTCGACGGTTTTTTGTCCACACCCTGGGATGCCACCGCTCCTGCAATTTTGAGCGCTGGTCTGGATTCTCCGTCAGACTTCGTTTTTGCCTGTCCTTGAGAAGATGCCTGAGAAGTAGAGCTCACAGAAGCTGAACTGGAAGAGGATTGATTTTCGGCTATTGTAGTGCCGCCAATGGATACGGTTTTCAGGGACTTTTTTGGCACTACCACCGAAACCAAAGTATCCTCATTCGGTTCTTTCTCGAGATTGGCTGCATTGACCGGAGCAATCTTCGATTTAAATACCTTTATTGTGCTTTGTTTTTCGCCAGTCGATTCAACACCAACCTGAGTGAAATGTGTGCCAAATTCCGGTTCTTCCAGCAGCATGGGTATGACTAATACCGCAGCGAACACTAATACAATGGCACCCGTCAATCGATGTTCCAGCTTGTATTGTGGTTCACTTTTCATATTACCGTTTATGTCATCAATAGCCATCAAGTATTGTTTTTATTTTTTTGTCCTGAGCGTCTGAAAAGAACCCTTTGGACCCCATCCTCACGTTGTGAGCATATTGGTATGCTTCATTATATCACCCACTGTATAGAATGATCCAAACACCACCACCCGATCCGTCTTAGCCGCATCACTCATTGCCGCATTATAGGCTTCAACCGGAGAATCAAAGATCGCAGCTTTCAGTACTCGATGGGGGCTTATTTCACGATTAACCTGTGCTAACTTCCTCAACAAATCCGCCGCACTTTGACCTCTATCGCCACCAAGCGTCGCCAAGTACCAGATATCAACGCTCCCCATTATTTCTCCAATGATTTCTTTAAGAGCTTTATCCGCGAGCACTCCTAAGACCACCAGAGTTTTACCACTTTGCGAATTTGTATGAGGTCTCAAAGCCAGAAATTTCGCAAGCTCCGTTGCGGATTGACGGTTATGTGCAACATCAATAATCAGTTCTGGCTCTTTGGATACAACCTGGCAACGACCGGGGATGTTGACACTCTGGAGCGCTAACCGCAGATCATCCGTAGTTACCCCGATCCGCTTCTCAATCAATGCTAACACCGCTAACACACCGGCAAAGTTTCTTATCTGGTATTTACCAGTCAGGGGTAAATTGATTTGCTCAACATGTTTCCATTCATTCGACAGGGCTGAATCATTGCAACTCCAGCTAATGCCGTCATGTCGATCTTCAACAACGAAATCTACGCCAACCTGAAATAACGTGGCACCAACTCTTGACGCCGTTTCGCCAATGCTTACTGGAGCTTCTGGATCAGCACATACAACCAGACCACCGGGCTTAATGATTCCTGCTTTTTCAGCACCTATTTTTTCTTTATCAGTTCCCAACCACTGTTGATGGTCAATGTCGATGGTGGTGATTAATGCGATGTCATTCTCAATCATGTTTACCGCATCCAAACGCCCTCCCATGCCAACTTCCAGGATGGCAATATCGACATTATTCCTAATAAACACCCAAAGTGCGCACAAGGTGCCAAATTCAAAATATGTAAGAGGAATACTTTTTCGTGCCTTCTCAATGGCACAGAAACCGAGACAAATTTCTTCGTCACTGACCGGAACACCATTTATTTTAATTCGTTCGTTGTACCGCACGAGGTGGGGAGAAGTGTAGGCACCCGTTTTTTTACCCGCCTGGAGTAACACTGCATCCAGCATACTAACAGAGGAACCTTTGCCATTCGTGCCAGCCACAGTAATCACGAAATTGGGCTTGCTTCCATCCATATTTGCCCACACATCCCGTATCCGATCCAACTTCAGCTCGATTGTGCGCCAGTGCTGTTTTTGAGTGTATTCGACCCAATCGTCTAAAACAAATTCTTCAAACTGTTTCATTTCCAAGTTGTTCAGATTCCCGGTACTTTGATCTACTCGATCTGATTAATGGATATCGGTCGATGTCAATGAACCCACATTAAATAGACCATCGTTAA
>JAALKB010000008.1 GCA_011088265.1 Gammaproteobacteria bacterium | reverse complement strand
GGCTTGAGTGGTTCACTTCGTGGACACTAACCACTTTTTTTCGTTTCTTCCTACCTGGTCGAATCCTGATGAAAAGCGAATCCCAGTATACTAGTAACGATCTGAACCGGCGGGATGCCGAAAATCTTCCCGGACGCTTGGGTCTAAAATCCACTCATATCGGCGATATGGAATCGGTTTGTGAAATGCAAATCAGTCCTGACTTATTGGCCATCAACGGCTATTTACATGCGGGTTGTATTGTCACCCTTGCTGACACAACCGCAGGATATGGCTGTATGGCAAATTTACCTCATGGAGCACACGGATTTACGACAATTGAGTTGAAAACCAATTTAATCGGTACGGCCCGTTCAGGGAAACTGACCAGTATTGCCAAATGTATTCACGCTGGAAAAACGACCCAGGTCTGGGATTCCTCAGTAAAATCCGCCCAGGGGAAAGTAATTGCCGAATTTCGATGTACTCAGCTAATACTCTATCCCAAGCCATCCGTTAGTTAGCAGCAGGCTTCATTTTTATAGACCCAACGTCATATTTTAGCTATGTCATTATCAAAACCCACCGATAGACAACGAATTCATACTCGACAAATACACTGCGAGGGTTTTCAACGGCATGACGGTTTATGGGACATTGAAGCCTCACTGGTTGATACAAAAAGTTTCACTTACTCGAATCATGATCGTGGAGATATCCCCGCCGGTGAACCCATTCATGATATGAAAATTCGTATTACTCTGGATTTAGAAATGCAAATTCATCATGTGGAAACCTGTGTCTCGTATACTCCATTTAGAATCTGCCCAAATGCCGCCGCAAGCATGAAAAGAATCGAGGGACTCAGGGTTGGCTCAGGATGGATGAGAGAAGTTAGAAAGCTCATCCCTTTTACCGATAGTTGTACCCATCTCATCGAACTATTGGGGCCTATATCGACCACGGCTTATCAAACCATGCACCGCGCTTTAGAGGAAAAAGCCGAGCGTCTCGCACAACGACAAAACCAAACGGGTACGGGAGCATCAACCATCAGATCGATACCCCCTATTTTGAATCAGTGTCACTCTCTTGGGAGCGACACGTTGGTTGTCAAAGCGATTTGGCCTGAGTTCTACACTGGTAAAGAATAAAAAAGGGGAAACAATGGAATTCTGGGTAATGCGTTTCGGCTCGCTGAAAGTAAACGCCCATCCACTCAGAACCTGGCTCATATAAAGTGGCAAGTAGAATTTAATGACGCTCTCTAATAACCCGTATCTCACCACCAGGGAGCTAGCGAACTTGCTGCGGATCAAGGAGCGAAAAGTATACGATCTTGTTGCTACTGGCGACATCCCTCATTCCCGGGCAACAGGAAAATTGCTGTTCCCTAAAAAAGAAATACAGAATTGGGTATCGAATCGCGGGTTCGGGTTTGATTCTGATCACCCAAAGTCCGTTCCTAACATTCTGCTAGGTAGCCATGATCCTTTGCTTGACTGGGCCATTCGGGAATCCGATTGCGGATTGGCTACCTATTATGATGGCAGTAGAGATGGCTTGAAGCGGTTTTTAATGGGGGAGGGAATTGCCACGGGGTTACATCTGATCAATCCAACCACTCAGACATGGAATGCAGAGGAAGTCAGAGAATACTCCAACCAACTGAATTCAGTCTTGATTGAGTTCAGCTGGAGAGAAAGGGGCTTGATAGCTCGAAAAAACCAGGCTCCCAAAGCATTAGTGTTAGAAGACATATTCAAACTTCGGGTCGCCGGACGCCAAACGGGAGCGGGCGCTCAAGTCCTATTGGAATTTGCATGTCAACAACAAAACATGGATATATCCAAAATCCAATACAGCTATGTTGCCCGAACAGAAACCGACGCAGCTCAGGCAATCACCACAAATCAGGCAGATGTTGCATTTGGGCTTCGATCCGTCGCTCAACAACACCAACTTGGATTTGTTCCCATTGCACAGGAACGGTTTGATTTATTGGTTAATCGTGGTGCCTGGTTCGAACCTCCTTTTCAATCCCTTTTAACGTTTTTAAAAAGCCCCGCATTCCACAAACGGGCAACCGAAATGACTGGTTATGATTGTACCGGGCTCGGCGCCATTCATCTTAATAGTCCATAACGACATGCCTGTGACTTAGGAAGGATTAATAGCCGATGTTTGATGACTAGTGATTGATGCAATGACTAACGACCTATAAAAACAGCTCTTGAAAGATGGCTCTTGAAGAATAGCTCATGAAGAATAGCTCATGGATCATTGAATAGAACCATCATGAAACAATTCCTAAGACGGGAGTGGTTATTTTGCATTGGGAAAGAATAACTGCTGGCCATCTAACATATAACTGCTAATTGCCTGCTGGCCGTTTTTCCCCAGAACCCAATCAATAAAAATTTGGGCTTCTTGCTGCTTCACATGGGGATGGCGTTCCGGATTGACGAGAATCACGCCATATTGATTAAACAAAGCGTCATCCCCCTGATACAGCAATTCCAGATTTTGTTTATTACTAAAGCTGATCCATGTGCCTCGGTCAGTTAACGTATATGCGTTCATTCCGACCGCGGCATTAAGGGTGGCTCCCATGCCGGAACCAGTTTCCCGATACCATCTCCCACTGTCTGATATTGGATCAATGTTCGAGTCATCCCACAATCGTTTTTCTTTTTTATGGGTTCCGGAGTCATCACCACGAGAAACAAAAATCGAACCACTAACCGATATTTTGTGCAACGCCATGGAGGCAGAGTCACTCCCAACAATTCCTGCCGGATCGCTTCCAGGTCCAACCAAAATAAAATCGTTGTACATCACATCAAAGCGTTCCACCCCGAAACCATCTTCAATAAATTTCTCCTCAGCCTCCCGGGCATGAACCAGCACGACATCTCCATCACCATTCTCGGCATTCTTAATCGCCTGCCCTGTCCCAACAGGGACGACATTAACGGTTATTCCCGTCTCCTCCCTAAAGGCGGGCAGAATGGCAGTATAAAGTCCAGAGTTCGCCGTAGAGGTTGTAGACTGAAGGGTAATAAATCGATCATTTGCATAAGAAACCTGAGAGGCGGTCACTACCACAACGCAAAAAAGCGTCTTCATACAGGGGAAAGATAAAATTGCGAGTACTTTTTTCATCAGAAGCAAGGCACCAGAAATAGGAAGTGAGAAATGGGAAGTGAGAAATAGGAAAAATTAGCCAAATTGGACGTATCTAAAACCCACTAAAAGGGGGAAAAGAAAGTGGGAAAAACACAATATCATTCGAGATTCCTCATTGATGGGTTTCTTCAACAGACAACGTACCAGACAGGTAAGCATTAGCCACTTCTGTTTTGGGGTGCAGAAAAAACTCCGTTGCCTTAGAATGCTCCAGCACTCTCCCCCTACTCATAAAAACCACCTCATCTGCTAATCTTTTGGCCTGAGCAAGGTCATGGGTCACAAAAATAACTTTCACCCCCAAAGCCTTTTGCTCTAACACGATGTTTTCAATAATACTTATGGATGCAGGGTCCAAGCTGGCCGTTGCCTCGTCAAGTAAAAGAACTTTTGGTCTGGTCGCTAATGCCCTGGCAAGCGCCAGTCGTTGCTGTTCCCCTCCGGAAAGTGAACGGGCGGGTTGATTCGCTTTATCATGCAATCCAACCATTTTTAATAATTGCGCACTGGTTGAGCTATTTGGACCCCTCTTCAATCGGCGATTTTGTGGAAGCTTCAATACAAAATCCAGGTTTTGGGAGGCCGTGCGACGTAGCAGAACAGGCTTTTGAAAGACCAATGACTGTTGCTGTCTAAGGCGATTGTCCGTGGCTTTTCCTCCCCATTTAATAGCACCAGAAGTTAGCTCCAGCAATCCATGGATCAGTCGTAACAGAATACTCTTGCCAGCACCATTGGAGCCCATAATAACCGTTATATCCGGGCTCTCTATTCTGAGGTCCAATCCATTGATCAGGTTCTGGCCACCAACATCGTACCAGGCGGATTCGATCACCAAAGGCAGCAAATTCTCATCGTAGGGGCCAATGTTAGGGTGATGCAAAGCTTGTCCCATCCCCTTTTCCATTAACCGAACTTCTGTTTCTGTGATCGGGTTTTCACAAGAAAAAGACCGGCATTCACGAGCAGGGAAATGGTGATTAAAATAAGACCTAACGCCAGTGCCAATGCGAGATTTCCTTTTGAAGTTTCTAACGCAATAGCGGTGGTCATTACCCGAGTCAAATGGTCAATATTACCTCCAACAATCATGACAGCCCCGACTTCAGCCACAGCCCGCCCAAAGCCCGCCAACCCCACGGTGACCAGATTAAATCGAGCGTCCCACAACAGTGCCCGAACCGCCACCCACCGAGGAACATTAAGAGAGCGAAATTGCTCGTCATACTCCTCAAATAGCTGAGAAAGAATTTCCTGGGATAGCGCCGCAACAATGGGTGTAATTAGAATGACCTGGGCAATAATCATTGCCGTGGGTGTGTAAAGTAGCTCCATCCATCCTAATGGTCCTGACCGGGAAAGGAAGAGATAGACAACCAAACCCACTACCACCGGAGGCAATCCCATTAACGCATTAAGCACAATCATTAACGCTTGCCGCCCTCTGAAATTCCCCACCGCGATCAAGGAACCCAGAGGCAGTCCCAGAAATATCGAGTAAATAACCGCGGATAAACTTACTCTCAAGGAAAGCCCAATGATCTCAAACAGATCCGAATCTCCGGAGAGAACGAGATTCGCAGCGAGCAATAGGGATTGCAGAATATCCTGCATTATTATGTTTTATTATGTGAATTATGTGTTTATTTTCCTCATCATTATACATCAAGCTGGCGAGAATCATCGATGACCCCATAGTTAAGTAACGGGGATTTCCCGATGTTTTCAGGAACAAGACTTAACAGGCGGTACGCGAGGTTGGAAACAGAAAACCAAAATGGGCTGTATTACTTAGGGTTGTGTGAGATGTTCAATCAGAAAGTCCCGGGTAATCTTCATCCCCTGGCTGGCTAGAATAGGATCAGAACGAAGAACTTTCCCGAGCTCTTTTTGATCGATCCCCGGATGATCAAAAAGATGATATCCGTTTGGAAAAACCTTCAGCGTCATGTCTCCACGCTGACCGAGCTTTTCGACATACTGAACACATTGCTCCGCTGGAGTCCAGGTGTCTAGTTCGCCGATCAGGATTAAACCAGGGGCATTGAGTGCTGTGGGTTCGCCACACAGTGGATAGTAGGCGACGGCAGCGTTAAAAGGAGCAATGGAAATATTATCCGTAGTACTCTTTTTAACGGCTTCCAGCATAGCCATACCACCATGGGACATACCCATAACCGAGATTCTCCCAGGATCTACAAATGACAGGTTTGATAGATATTTTTTTGCTCCATAGGCATCTAATGCCCGATTCCAGGGAGCCACCGAACCCAGCCGTCCATCACAGATATACGTTTGTTTCCGGGGAGTCAGGGAATCTACCATCAGTACTACGTGCCCCCATTCAAGAAGCATATTGGCCCAATGAAATTCATGTTCCGTAATTCCCGTGCAGGTGTGCAATAACACAACAGCGCTATGAGGACCTTCATCCCTTGGTTGGAATAGATAGCCCGTTAAAGGAATACTGGATTCTGTTTTTAGTTCGACCTGCACTCCAGATTTACTGGCTTGTTTCTCTGCAAAGGGAGTAGCGGGATAGGTATATACATGACTAGAGAATTCAACTGATTTGGGAGCTCCCGATGATGATTGTGCCAGAATCAACGGGCTGAGAATTCCTGGCACCATTAAGAATACCGAGATAACAAAAAATCCCCAGATTCTGTTTTTAGGCGTCATCACCTCTACTTTGTTGTTTCCATTCTCCTGCCTCCGATTGTCCATAATCGTTGCTTTAATCGTATTGTTAGTTGTAAATGTGTAGAGCTTAAGACTCTGCACTTCCACGCAAAATCAACAGTAACTTTAGGATAAGTGTTTTCCAGATTTAACGTTTTAGGATGTGGCGCTTTCGATGGTTTCGTATTACCTATATTGATTTATGCAGAATCAGGCTCTAACACCTTGATGTAATACTCCCCCTTGAACAATACTGCTTTTTCTTTGTCTCCACTCACAACAACTTCGATCTGAATTGCTCCACAGCCCCTATCTTTAAGTCCAGCAATCAGGCACTGGGTTTCTTCCCTTCCAGGCAATAATAGGGTCACAACGTACCGGGGATCGATATTTTATTTGACTCTCTGTAACCACGATATCAATGGCCAGGCTTTCTTCGCGACAAATCATGGATACCATGGTCCAACCAGCGATAGTACAAAGCGTTGCTAGCGTCCCCCCGAAGGCTGTTTGCTTATCATTGAGATTTAGCGACAAAGGTGCATGGAGGGCTAGACCTGAATCCGAGTATTCACCAGCCTGAAACCCCATGTTCTTTGTTTGCGGAACATGGGTATGCAAATATTCGATCAGCGACTCCATGACGGGTGGCGTTTTTCGAGAAATGCATCAATGCCTTCTATTGTGTCTTCATTTAGAAAGTTACAGGTGATGGCATCGCTCGCAACCTCATAGGCTTTCTCGATGGGCATGTTTAGCTGCTGATAAAACAGCGACTTACCGAGTCTTAAGGCAGATGGTAACTTGCCAGCCAATTTCTCGGCCATAGCCCAAGTGGTGGCGTCCAGTTCACCCTCGGATACTGCCTGATTGATCAGGCCAATTTCTAGCGCTTTGGGCGTATCAATAAAATCTCCGAGCATTAGCATTTCCATTGCGTGCTTTCTCGCAACATTTCGGCTCAGCGCCACTGCGGGTGTTGAACAAAACAGCCCAATGTTAATTCCAGATACAGCAAAGGTCGCATTCTCACTAGCCACTGCAAGATCACAGGTGCCTACTAACTGACAACCGGCGGCGGTAGCCATTCCATGAACAGATGCAATAACGGGCTGGGGTAATTGACCAATTCTTTTCATTACTGCGCTGCATTCCGAGAACAATGCTCGAATATATTGCTGATCCGCATTTGACCGCATCTCCCTAAGGTCATGGCCAGCGCAAAATGCTTTACCATTCCCTTTAAGAATAACCACACGTACATTTTCGTCTTGATTAATGTCATCCAGCGTCCGTTTTAGTTCGCTCAATAATGACTCCGAAAGCGCATTAAATTTGGCTGGACGATTTAGTGTAAGGGTCGCAATGTGATCCTGGTCTGATCGCAATAAAATAGGTTCCTGTTCAGTTTCAGACATGGCAGTTTCTGTTTTTAAAAAGCGGAAATACGGATTGAGGAAATAATTCAAATAAGGAGAAATCATACCCCAAAATAGAGGAAGAGAAATACCCGGAAAAACCAACAATTTAATTCAGCGTCTGTTTTTCCCCCATAACCCAGGTTTCCCTGATAGCTCTATCATCCCCCAGCATCTGAAGTACAAATAACTTTTCCAGCAATGTCTTACATTTCTTGATTCTGAAATTCAGGAGCCCGGTTGCATGATAATCGAGTACAACGAAGTCCGCCTCCTTACCTGTTTTGAAGTTTCCAATGACACCATCCAGCTGTAAACTCTTCGCCCCTCCAAGAGTTGCGAGATAAAGAGAGCGAAAAGGCGAGAGACTAAAACCCTGAAGCTGCTGCACCTTATATGCTTCGTTAATGGTTCTTAGCAAAGAAAAACTATCCCCCCCTCCAACGTCGGTTCCCAAACCCACAGAAACTCCATATTCATCGGCCTTGTCCATTCGAAATAGTCCAGAGCCAATGAAGAGGTTAGAAGTGGGGCAAAAAGCAACACTGGAATCAGTCTGGTGTAATCGTTGCCATTCACAATCTGAAAGATGGATTCCATGGGCAAAAACCGAGCGCCTTCCCAGTAATCCATGATGATCATACACATCAAGATATCCATTTTGATCTGGAAAAAGCTCGGCCACCCATTCACACTCCTTAAGATTCTCACTGAGATGAGTTTGCAAATACACATCGGGGAATTCTCGCAATAGTCGACCAGCCATTGCCAATTGTTCCGGGGAGGACGTTGGCGCAAACCGTGGTGTGACGGCATAATTTAGCCTCGATCGACCATGCCATTTAAGAATCAAATCTCTACTTTGTTCATAAGAAGACTCAGGGGTGTCACAAAGAGCCTGGGGAGCATGTCGATCCATCATTACTTTTCCACAAATCATTCGGAGCCTTCGTTGCTCTGCCTGGGTAAAAAAAGCATTCACAGACTCCGGATATACGGAGCCAAATACCAATGCGGTAGTGGTACCGTTGCGTAGCAACTGATCGATAAAAAAACCTGTTATCTCCTCTGCATACGATTGATCACTAAACCGCAATTCCGCCGGAAAAGTATGGGTTTCCAGCCAATCGAGCAACTGAGTGCCATAGGCGGCAATCACTTCACACTGGGGATAGTGGACATGAGTATCCACAAACCCCGGCACAATCAGCCCATAGTGATGTTCAATAATCGGTGTATTATCAGGTAAAGTAGCAATAAGATCCGCAGTAGCACCACATTGACGCACATATCCTCCTTCTAATACCAGCAAACCATCTTCGTAATAGCCCGAGCAGTCATTGCCTTCGCTATCCCGTCCATTACTCTGAATATTCCCCTGGACTCCCAGCGTAAGGTCATCCATCGGATCAGAAAAAAAATGAAGAATTTCACCTCGATGTGCAGTTAATGCCATGAATAAATAAAAAAGTAAGTTGAAAGAAACACAAAAATTTGAGGCAATATACAATTATATTCAACTCAGTATTTCAGACAAAGAAAATCTTGACCAGATGGTCAAATAATACCAAAATATCAACATATTCAAGAGCCTCCAGCGAGGACAGAAAGACAAACTTATCGGCAAACTGCGAACTGTTTTGGGTCTCCGTTTCCATGTTTCTTTCCTAGTCAGAATCAATAGCCATTTAGTAATCCTCCATTAGTAATCCTCCATTTCATCCCCTCCATGCATTAATTCGGAAATGAATCTCGACGAACTTAACAATCTAGAAGAAAAAGAACTGGTAGACATATTTGAGCAATGCTGCTCTGCCCGTCGGTGGTTCAAATTAATGGCAACTTCCACCCCTTTTCAGTCCACCAGGCATCTGGAGGACACTGCCAGATTGCACTGGTCGGTCATGGAACAAAGAGACCACCTCGAGGCCTTTGACGGGCATCCGAAAATTGGAGATCCTGCTTCCCTAAAAGCAAAATATGCCGCAACCCATAGCATGGCCTCGAATGAGCAGTCGCTGGTTGAGCAGGCATCAGATAAGACCATCGTTGAGTTGGCTGATTTTAACCAGCGATATGAGGATAAGTTTGGTTATATCTTCATTGTTTGCGCAACGGGGAAAACCGCGGAGGAAATGCTCGCACTGGTAAAAACACGCCTTCATAATCCACCGGAGCAAGAAATTCAAATTGCGGCGGGTGAACAGCTAAAGATTCTTTTAATCAGAATTCAAAAACTGCTTGCATAGCGTCATATCATGACTCGTTGGATCATACTCTGGATCATCCAACCGAATACAATAGCCAATAATAATCCGATATCATGAGTCAAATCACAACACATATTCTTGATACCTCCAGGGGTAAACCCGCTAAAGGCGTTCTCATTGAATTATTTCATTATCATCCAGACCAATGGACCTCCCTTGGTCAAGCGAAGACCGACGAGGATGGAAGAGTCAGTGACCTACTATTAGAAGACCACCTACTTGCCGGGGGCATGTATAAGTTGAGATTTGACGTGGACGGCTACTATCAGAATAACAACGAGTCATTCTATCCTTATGTAGAGATCGCCTTTAGAGTAGCCGAGGGTGGTGAACACTATCACATTCCTTTGTTACTCAATCCTTTTGGTTATTCAACCTATCGGGGCAGTTAGTGTTCTCCCATAATCTCAAATACCCGCCTCAAATACCTATTCCGGGTCCCTATTCCAGGTTTTCTGTTTCGGATTTCCTATTCCAGGCCCAGTGGCGGATGGCGGTGTCAAACGCTGGCCTGAGTCTGACCCATTGTTACAGATTGATACAAACCGTTACGAAGTAGAGAAGCTTCGCCCTATTCCCCTGGGTAGTATACTGGTTTCCAAAATACCTACTTTAGAGGACAAAACAAATGAAGAGACGTTCGAAAATCATCTTATCCAGTGTCATTGCACTTAGCCTAACCGGCGGGGTAGTCGCTTATGCCAAAAGTGGTCATCATGGTTTTCATGTTAAGGAAAGGTTGACGCAGAAACTCGAATTGGACTCCCAACAGTCCTCTACTCTTGAGTCGCTGATCGTTACAATGAAAGACAGTAAACATGAATTTCGTCAAAATGGGTTTTTTGACTTTAATCAGATGATTCTATTGCTGGAAGACCAACAACTGGACCAACAAAAAGCGATGGAACTGGTGAGAGAAAAGCTAACGGCCATTGAGAATCAGGCGCAAAAGGTTATCGCTTCTGCGGCTGGCTTCACTAACAGCTTAACAGATGAACAAAGAGCAGAGCTGCAATCAATGGCCGAAAAGAGAGCTGAACATCACAGGCAACACCGAAGACACCATCATGACCATGAAGAAGCGGAGTAGTCTGTCCCAATCCACCTGGTTAACTTGGTTAGCCAAGGCGAGCGCAACCCCTGCGTTCGCCTTGTGTTTTCAAGTACGGTAAAGTGGCGGTTTGAGAATAGTGAAATCAGAACTTCGACCAAAGCCTGGA
Source organism: Gammaproteobacteria bacterium (assembly GCA_011088265.1). Lineage (GTDB taxonomy): Bacteria > Pseudomonadota > Gammaproteobacteria > Arenicellales > Poriferihabitantaceae > WLWV01. Next base: position 31,331 of record JAALKB010000008.1, on the reverse strand, counting down.
CCAACATCATTAAATCACTTGTTAACCACCCGAAAAGTCGACATGTCTAGAAAACATTGGATTCTATCGTTCTCCTATGACTAACATTCTCATCATTGACGACGACGAGAGATTGGCTTCCCCTCTGGCAGAATATTTTGAGCGATTCAGCCTTTCCCTGACAAATGCAACCCATCCAGCTGACGGCTTTTCATTGCTATCAGAAAATGAATACGACCTGGTTATTCTTGACGTAATGCTTCCGGACCAGGACGGGTTCGAGATCTGTAAAACCATTCGAAAAACCAGTGATATACCAATCATCATGTTAACCGCAAGAGGTGACGTTATGGATAGGGTTATTGGATTAGAGCTGGGAGCGGATGACTATCTGGCCAAACCCTTTGAACCCCGAGAGCTGGTAGCAAGGATTCAAAATATTCTTAAACGAAGTGACAAGAAGGAAAAACATGATACCGATGTGATTCAGTTTCAACGACTGGTGATAGATACAACGTTAGAGCAAGTCAAAATTGATGATGAGCCCGTGAATCTAACCAGCAACGAATATCAGCTACTGGTGCTGTTTTCCCAATCTCCCGGGAAGAAATTTAGTCGGGACGATATCCTCAACGAGCTCAAAGGAATAGATGCGGAACTTTTTTCCCGTGCTGTTGATATCCAGATAAGTCGACTACGACAAAAACTGAAACCCACTGATTACATTAAAACAGTTTGGGGTTCTGGCTACCGATTTGTTGCTCCGGAGCCCTCCATCTGACATCGTTATAATGCAGAGGAGCACAACCACAACAAATTCCACAACAAAACGCCTGTTACGTTTATATTGTGCCAACAAAGGGTTCGAATACCGTTACATTAGTGGCTTTTTAACTGCTTCCAGATTGAAACCGGAGCAATACTCCCACTGCGTTTTTTTTCCGCCACTCCCATGATTTTTTCTCGCATCACCCATTCTCTCTCCGCCAAACTACTGGTGTTATTCATTATTGCCGGGATGATATTAATTCTTTTAGTGGTGGGTATTTTAGGGAAAGGGTTTTCACGCCATTTTCGCCAGAGTATTCAACCATTCATGATTCATTATGTGCAATTGCTAGAAGAAGAATTGGGCAATCCCCCAAAGTTGGAACATGCGCGCAGAATTACCAGAAATATTCCTATTGATATTCACGTATATGGGCCAGACCAAAATTGGTCGACGGGAGGAACCCGGTTTGGGCTGGATGAATTGACCCGGGAAATCACGAATCATTCCGAAGACCATTCCAGGAATCATTCCAAAGATTTTCACGGAAACCATAAAGACAGACATCCACGTTTCTTTCAACGTTTTCGGATGAAAAACATCGAGGATGAACTACTGCTACAGACAAAAAAAGACCCTACGACATCTATTTTCAACTTCACCATCGACGGGATATTCGCCATGGGGGGCCATTTGGTCTCATTCTGCTCTGCACCATTATCGCCATTTTGCTGACAATCTACTACGCCACCCGAAGGTTATTTAAACCCATTGACGATATTAATGATGGTGTTAGGAAATTTGGTGAAGGAAATCTTAAACATCGCATATCTTATCGACGCAACGATCAACTCGGAACCCTTGCCCATAACGTTAACACCATGGCACAGGATATCGACAACATGATTGAAGCCAAGAGACAACTGTTGCTGGGTATTAGCCACGAGCTGCGTTCTCCGCTCACCCGGAGTAAGGTCAACCTGGCGTTAATGCCGGAATCTTCAGCTCACACGGAAATATCAAGAGACATTGAAATGATGGAACAACTAATCACGGAGTTACTTGAGAGTGAGCGATTAAATTCCCAGCATGCCGCGCTTAATCCTGAAAAAGCTCATCTAACGAACCTGATTTCTGAATGGATAGAAACAAATTTCAGCCAATCAGGGGTCACCAGCAAACTCGACAGGGTTGAAGCTTATGTCGATATCGCAAGATTAAAACTACTTATCAGTAACCTGCTACAAAATGCCATTAAACACAATGGACCGGACCGGCAAGCACCTGTCATCCATTTAAAATCAGCCACTTTTAACCATGCCCCCCGGGTTTCGCATCGTCGTTGAAGACTTTGGAAAAGGTATTAACCAGGAGCACATTCCGTTTCTAACCGAACCCTTTTACCGAGCCGATCCCTCTCGACAGCGTAAAACAGGGGGATACGGGCTAGGCCTTTATCTTTGCCGGATGATCGTCCAGGCCCATGGGGGTCGACTCGCCATACAAAGCCAGCAAAATCAGGGCACTCAGGTGATTTGCGAATTCCCTCTAACGCAATAGTTCATAACACAATAGTTCAGGGGACAATCACAATCGTTCGCAGGGCAATAAAAAAACAGCATATGGGCCCATCTCACGGAGCGTTCACTGGTCCCCAGAGGCTGCTTTAATTATTAACATCATTAACATCAGGGAGTGGGTTTCTCTTTTTTATCGCCCTGATCCGTGTCAAGTTCCTCGTCGACACTCTCTGCTGCTGCAGCTCCAATAGCCCGTGCGTCTTCGTCATTGAGCACCCCTCCCTTTTCAAGCCCTGGAATGTGTACCATAACCTGCTTACGAGCGAATGGAATACCTGCTTCGTCAAAGGTTTTTTGCACCCGGACATAAACTTCTTTGCGGATCATGAACTGTTTGCCTGGCTTCGCCATAAATTTTCCACGAACCACAATGCCGTTATCATCCACTTCAGCGACCCCCTGTGATTTAAATGGCTGAAGAAAATCCTCACCAAGAATGGGATCATCAAGCAATTCCTTGCCGATGGTTTTGAAAATCTTTTTAACTTTGTTCACATCCGTGTCAAAAGGAACCCGAAAGCGCAACTTCATAATCACCCAATCCCGACTGAAGTTGGATAGCTTGGGTATTTCTCCATAGGGGATAGTATGCACTAAACCGCGATGGTGCCGAAGCCTCAACGAACGTAAAGAAATCTTCTCCACATTCCCCATGGTACCTCCTACATCAATGTATTCTCCTACCCGAAAAGCATCGTCGGCCAGGAAAAAAAGGCCCGAAACGATGTCCTTGACTAGCGTCTGAGCGCCAAAACCGATTGCCAGACCAACCACCCCGGCTCCAGCCAGAATCGGACCAATATTAACGCCCCAATTATCCAGCACCATAATGACAGACACCACCACAATCAGAAACTGAGATGATTTTCTTATAATAGGCAACAAGGTTGCTACCCGCGAAAGCCCCACTCCGCCGATGTCTCCACCACCGGCATCCTCTTGCGCATGGTCATCAGGATGACCACCCTCAAGCGCCATCCAGCGGCCAATGATAATAGAAACCAGTTCCCACACTATGTAGGCGAACAAGCCAATTAGCAACAACTCAACCAGTCTTCCGGCAGCTTGAACACCTAAACCCGCTTGAGCGACACCCAGGAGATTCACTCCCCATAGCAAAGCTAGCGCATAGGAAACGGCTCCCACCACAAGCACCCGACCCACTCGCAGCAATCCCTGTTGCATACTTCTGCGCGCCTTGCCAGCTCCTTCGGTTTCATCCTCCGGCACCTTGATACCCCTAGCCACAAATAGCGATACATTCGCATCGACCCCAGGCCACAGAAAAATAACAACAAAGGTAATATAGACAGCACTGGTTGAATAAACGCCTGCTCCGGCAGAATTCACCACGATTTCAACCAGAAGGTATTTTGCAATGATCAACAATACGGCAATTTTTGGCCAATGGACAGCAAACCAGCTTATGTCTTCAGGAACTTCTTCCCCGATGGCCAATGACACTCGCTTTTTGTTCTCCACCAGAATTTCGGTTAGCGCTTGTCGGTTGTATAGAATTACCCAAACCGATGACACATACATGGACATATTCATCAAAAAGGCAATGGGTCCCATGTACTCCCAACCGCCAGCGTTCAGTATTCCAATTTGAATGAGAACAGTAAATGCGTTATGGATAAAAACAATGAATCCAGCCAGCACGGCGAAGCTGATGGTAAGCCTTAACGCTCTTTCATCAGACGTCTTACATATTCTTAGTTCTGGCCTTTGGGGAGCGAAGAAAAACCGGCACACTACATAGCCCATCCATGCTCCTACAATAGTTGAAAGAATCGTATCCGCAGCCAGGGCGATGAGTGAGTCGAAAGAATAAACGGATATCACGACAAAATAGCTAAAGACATAAAAAAGCAAGCACGCCTAAAACATCCAGTGACAATCGGGTATAGATAATTTTCAGAATTCCCCCCAACGTGGTTGAAAAGGAATCAATTAACTTCTGTTTCTGTTTCTGTTTGCGGAAAAAAAGAGCAACCAATCGTTCAGAGACCGCTCCGAGCGCGATAGCCGCCATAACGATAAGCACCCAGAACCCAATTCCCTCTGGCTCCGCCGCCTGCATGATTCGCGTATAGGTATCCACAATAACAACTGGAACCTGGTAGAGGGTGAGAATAGATTGACGAGCGTTTTCCCAGTAGCGCTCGAAGCCTTCCCGGATAACGCCGAATGCGCCACGGTTTTCCAGAGCTTCTTTTTCCTTTGCTTCCGCCACCGCATCCAATCGCTGAATTAGCAAACTCCTGACCTCACCATCACTCAAACGGGAAACCATCTCCCTCACCGCCTCCTTACTGACAGGGTCCTCCAAATCAATGCTTACGGCAGCATCCGTGGACGATCCAGGCATCATTGTTTGAGCCCGAACATCCATACTCAATCCCTGTGATAAACCCAGTGTCAAACAAACAGCTATCGGTAATAAAAAGCGAAATGGATTCATGGCAAACATCGTCAAATTGAGCTGAAATTATTCGGAAAAAGCAATTTATTGCGAAATGGTAACGCTTTCATTTCCCAGAAAATGCCGCCTTAAAAGAGCCGCACCCTCTCTACCCTGTTTCAATGCTGATCTCATAACCACCAAACTTTCGAATATTCAATACTCCCGTATCGAATATAAGATACTGACCCTTGATACCTTGTAGAAAACCAGAAAGGCTGGGCGTCTTATCAAAACTCAAACTGGTTACCTTGGCCGGATACTCCTCCACAGGAAAATCTAATTCAACGACCTCATCGTTGAGCTCTTCCCAGTCAAGATCGGGATGGTGTTCACCAAGGCTGGTGAGATCCTCCCTGACCAAATCCAGAATCTCGTTTTTTTTCCCGGCCATGTCTATGGTTTCGGCTTGTCCCTTAAGCATCTTTCTCCAGTCCGTTCGATCATTGAGCTGTTTCTTCAAGGTTGACTCTATCAAGCCGGAATGTAATCGATTCCTAACACGAAAAATAGGCACTGCCTGAGTGGCTCCCTGGTCAATCCATCGGGTAGGAATTTGAGTACCCCGGGTAATACCCACTTTTAGCCCCGAAGAATTTGCCAGATAAACATAATGGTCTCTCATACAATTCGCTTCTCCCCATTCATTATCCCGGCAAGTGCCTAAGTGATAGTGACAGGTTTCTGGCTTCATAATGCACATATCACATTCTGGAAGACTCTTAAAACAGGGAAAACAGTACCCTTGAGAAAAACTCTTTTTGGTTTTACGACCACAGGAAAGACAAAAAATCCCCCCAGTGTGGGTCAGCACTAACGATCCGCCAATATAATCATCAATTTGAAATAGCTCATCTCCTACGGGCAACTCATAGGTAACGGGTTTCGTAGGGGTTACCCGCATCTTACGAATGACCCCAGTGAGTTTTTTCTGCATTATCTAATTACCTTTGGTGACCCAGCTTTTCCAATCCGGGTACAATTATCAATTCCACTGGACCTCTCCATTGGAACTCCAAAGCATCTTCTCAGTATTCGAACCGATTAACGGCCACCGAATAGCGAACCCATGACGCCGCGAATCACACGTCTTCCGATTTGGCTACCTACTGATCGGGCGAGACTTTTTATCAGCGCCTGACTTGCAGTTTCCCTTCCACGGCCACTTCGCTGATTCGATCGTGCAGCCTGTTTAGCTTCTTTTTCCGCAAGCTTCTCAGCTGTTTCCCGCTCTGCTTCTGCTGTTTCCCATTGAAGCTTTTTTTCTGCTCTTTTCTTTAGGCTTTCCATGGCGGACTCCCGGTTTTCTCCTTCGTCGTATTTGGATCCAATGGGAGAGCGTTTCATTTGGTCTTTTCGCTCTTCTTCACCAATCGGGCCAATCCTGGATTGGGGCGGTCGAATTAATACTCTTTCTACCTGAGTGGGGGCTCCTTCTGCATCCAGCGTCGATACCAACGCTTCACCGATGTCAAGTTCGGTAATTACCTCCTGAGTATTAATGGACGGGTTTTGTCTGAAATTCTCTGCCACAATATCTACCGCCCTTTTCTCTTTCGGCGTAAAAGCCCGCAAAGCATGCTGAATCTTGAGACCGAGCTGACCCAAAACATCTTCGGGTAGATCAAGTGGGCTTTGACTAACGAAATAGATACCAACTCCTTTGGAACGAATCAAACGCACTACCTGTTCAATTTTATCAACAAGGGCTTTAGGCGCATCGTCGAAGAGCAAAGGCGCCTCATCAAAAAACATCACAAACTTTGGCTTATCCGCATCCCCGACCTCGGGTAGATTCTCAAATAGTTCTGACATCAGCCAAAGCAAAAACGTCGCATACATTCTCGGTCCCCGGGAAATCACCGTGGTCACATCAAGAATATTAATGATGCCTTGCCCAGAAAAGTCCAATCGCATTAGATCATCCAGGTCCAGCACAGGTTCACCAAGAAAGATCTCTGCGTCCTGCTCTTCAAGCACCAGTAAATCCCGCTGGATTGCACCGATACTGGCAGAAGTAAAATTGCCATACTCACCTTTGAGTTCCCTGGCATTATCAGACATCCAACCCAGCAGCGATTGTAAGTCCTCCAAATCCAGCAGTAATAACCCATTATCATCAGCAATTTTAAAGGCAGCGTATAAGACCCCTTCCTGGGTATCGTTTAAACCCATGAGATTTGACAATAGTAGTGGGCCAATTTCACCCACGCTCGCTCTCACTGGATGTCCAAGTTTCCCATAAAGATCCCAAAAGACGACCGGGTTACCTTTCATCTGATAACCTTCGATACCGATTGCAGCAATACGTTCGTCAATTTTTGGATGGGGTGTTGCCTCACGAGCCAATCCGGAAACATCACCCTTCACATCCGCCATTAACACCGGAACTCCGATTCGTGAGAATTCTTCTGCCAGAATTTGCATCGTGATTGTTTTGCCAGTCCCGGTGGCTCCAGCAATCATGCCGTGTCGGTTCGCCATACTGGCATCCATTCGAATCTGAGTTTTATTTTGGCCGCCCAGGAGCAGCGTTTTAGGTTGTGTCATACTAAACTTCAATCAATCTCGTTATATTGAATAACCAGTTACGGTCGCAATTTCCATCTCACTATAGAGCTACAAAATAGAGCTACAAAGTGAAGCAACAAAACTCCTAAAGCATCGCATCTGGTGATCGCCTATCTGATGGGAGCAATGATACAATATAAAATCAGGTTTTAACCAAACAAGTCAACGATATCAATAATCTGATGCCAGACAGCAATCCACTAGATACCAGTACAATCTCCGACCACTATCAATCCATTTTGGAATTGGTCGGAGAAGATACCAGGCGCGATGGGTTGCCAGATACGCCAAAACGAGCAGCCAAAGCCCCTGGATACCTAACCAGGAGGTATACTGGAGAAAGTATCGTTAATGGAGCGATTTTCGAATCGAGTAATGATCAGATGGGTATTGTGAAAGACATAGAACTTTACTCCATGCGTGAGCACCACATGCTTCCGTTTGTCGGAAAGTCCCACATTGCCTATCTATCGGAGAAAAAGGGAATCGGTTTGTCCAAGCTTGCGCGAATTACTGACAGGTATGCCAGACGGCTCCGAATCCAGGAGGACCTCACCGCTCAGATTGCCAATGCCATCGAAACGGTAACTGGGGCAAGGAGGGGTGGAGTGGTTGAAGTGATTGCAGAGGCAAAGCTCTTCTGTATGATGATGCGAGGTGTGGAAAAGCAAAACTCCATTATGAAAATTTCAATGATGCTTCGGAACTTTCGAACCGATCATCGAGCCCGTACCGAGTTTCTGACTCTGGCGGGGAGCTAGGACAGGGCTTACCATGAACCGGGGGCGCAATTCATGAAAGCGTTACTGGTAGACGGTTTAAATTTGGTTCGGCGAATTCATGCCGCTGTTCCCAAAAAGGACGAATCTGGTCCCGTTCTTCCTGATGGCGACGGAGAAACTGGTCCGACCCATGATTCAGCGGAAATAGACCGCATGGTAAGGTCCATCAGTGGATCCTTACAAAGGGCGCTGAAACGACATTCCCCCAGTCACTGCCTGGTGGTATTCGAGCACAATGGTAAAAACTGGAGACATCGCCTGTTTCCTGACTACAAAAAAAAGCGCCCCCCCGTTCCCACGGAATTACAAACTCTTCTAGCCCGATTCGAAAAGGCCCTGCTCAATATCGGTGTCACCAGCTTTGCCATGATGGGCTATGAAGCCGATGACGTTATCGCAACCATGGCAAGCAAAATCTCCCAACATAAAGGGCAGGTTACTATTTTGTCCACGGATCGAAACTATTGCCAACTACTGAATCAGTACATTCAGGTATATGACCATTTTGGTCAACGTTTTCTGGATGCCAAAATGATTTACGACCGCTTCCAGATTTCTCCCCACCAATTACCTGATCTACTCGCACTTGCCGGGGACACTGGACTCTCAATTCCTGGCATTAAATCAGTCGGCAAACGAACAGCAGCCAAGCTTCTAAATGACTATAACTCGCTGGAAGAAATATTGGCAGCATCTGAAAACATCCCGGGAAAACTGGGTAGCAAGCTGTATAGCGGAAAAGAAGACGCCCTGCTTGCACAACGCTTATTTACGCTAAAACGGGATATCGAACTGGGTATTAACCTCAACCAGATTCGATACCAACCCACTGGTTGATCTTTATTGTTAATCTTTATTAATGATGCCAACGGACTCACCAGTTAATATTCCAAAACGGATCTCCATTCCTCTCTCCCTTACATGAAAAACATCAGTCGGCTTTCTTTCTGGTCGTTTTTTTTTGGGAAACTCCTGTTCTGGTTCAGTGGCCTGGCAATATTGCTAATTATATTATGGCAAGCTCGTATCTCACTCGCCACCCACACCATTATTCATTTCGCGGAAAACGCGGGCCTCAAGATCGTTCATCTGGAATTGGATGGATTCGGGTTTTCCGAAACAAGAATAAAATCGATCCAAGCGGAAGAAACACTTACATCAAGCCGCCATTTCATCTCCCTGGATAGGGCAATCCTTTCATATTCTATCTCACCGGGTCAGGGTGTTGTGCTTAACAATATAACCGTTGATTCCATTCAGCTAAGGCCACAAAACAAACTATCGCCCATGGCTTCAGGTGATGAACAAAGTGCTTTCATTCATCATCTACTTGCGACAATGACCGCTGCTTCTGAGATACCGATGTCCATCAATTCTTTTGAGGTTAAAGCATTCACCTACCATGCCCAAAATTGGGCAGATCATGCTAGTACTCAGGTTATACCCTCCCCTATCCACCTTATCGCTAAACAAACAAAACAATCATCCATCATTAGACTGATGGATGAACACACCCTGGCAGAAATAAGAGTTGGGCCCGAGGGGAAAACACCTGAGAGAAAACGGCCTGAAGAAATACAAATCGGGAGAATGAGCAAAAAACTCACCCTGAGCCTGGTCGAAGCTGACCGGTCTGACATATACGACGCTTCTGTTAGCAAACAAGCCCGAAAACTCTTCTTAGCCCTTCAGGCTTCACTGACCGAACAGTCGCTGGATGCCATTCTAACGATGCAACTGCCCCGGAGTAACCACTGGGTAGCAAACTACTCTCAGGATATTGGCAGATTGCTATCCCTTTTCCAGACCTCTACTAATAACGTCATCACTCCTGAACCAATCTCCGAACAAATAGTGGTAGAGCTAAATTCGAGACTAACGAATAAATACTGGAAAACAGTTTTGAAATTGCCTGGGATAGACTTTATCTATCAAGACTTATCCGGATCCATGACAGCATCCACTTTTCATTTGGAATTACCTGACGAGGTACCGTCAAGCAAGCCCTATGCTATTACGATTACCCCTAAAACAACCTTTAATCTTAATCATCTTACAACCCTTTCATCATCCATCACTCAGTTTCAGCTGCTGCCTCAAGGGGATATTTCGATTTTTGCCGACACAGTCGCTCTCAACCTAAACCAAAAAAGCCGACTAAAAATGGCGACATTAAACGTAGGGAATTCAACTACCAGCGATCAGCGCACCGAAAACACACCTACTTTATCTCTGGCAGATTTATCCATAATTCCACGTTTATCCCTGAAGAAAAATAGCGATGGTGCTGAAATCAAACTAAAACAGGGGTTTACTATCGAGCTGGCCTCCACCGAAGCTAACCTTCTTAGGACTTCTCCAGGGAAAATCACTATTTTGAAACCGACCGACCTAAGTTTTGATACCAGGAATAATTGGCAACTAAAAAATGGCCGATGGAGAATGGGCCCATTCAGCGTCAATCACACTGGTTTTAAGACAACACTAAATTCGCGAAAGATTACCTTGAACATCAAGCACATAAGTCCTCAAAGTGCCGACTTTCGAATTCTGGTTGGCACCCTGGGGATAAACACTGATGCCGTGTACCCAGAGGTTCAGGAGACTCCCCATCCACGTCAATCTTCCCTGAATCTGCACTATCTGGATTATGTTAACGCCCAGATCAACATAGATTCCCGCGGAACGTCCAGCTGGATGTCGTTACAACCCATGGATTTGACCAACCGAATCGATCTATACGCCCGATACATTCAACGTTCCGGGCAGATTCGATATCGCATTACCAGCAAGGATGAAATAGGTATCGAAGAAAATACCAATGGGCTCAATAAATGGTTGGAACTTTTCAACGCCGATGCTTTTAAATTGACGAAAGGATCTATCAATTTAAAAGCATCAGGTAGCTGGGATGAATTCAATAAACATCAATTTCGCATTATCGGAAAACTCAGGGATATTGATGGGCAGCATAATAAAATGGCGTTTAAGGGACTCAATGTGGAAGGTGATGTGTCGTATCCATTCACAGACGAACCAGATGCCATTGGCGCTCACCTGGATCAGCTCGAAACCGGAATTACGCTAAGCGACGTTAGATCCCGGATTCGACTTCGACCATCAGCATTGCAACAGAACGACAACCCCTCAGAAAACACTTTCAGCGATGGGATAATGTTACCGAAGATCGAGGTAGAAGACTTATCGGGAAAAGTCCTTGGCGGTGATTTTTCAACTCTCCCTTTCATCTATGATCCCCTGGGAAAAAGAAATGAAATTTCACTTCGGGCATCGGGTCTGGACATCCCGGAAATTCTTGAACTGCAAAGCATCGAAGGTCTGGTCGTTACCGGAAAACTTGGTGGGGTATTACCCATCATTATTGATAAGAAGGGGGTACATATTACAAGGGGGTACTTTGAAAATCCAGAGGATGAGGGGGGACTAATTCAATACCATATCGATTCGGATAACCCCGGGCTCGCCGATGCACTTAGTCAGACAGTGATCAAGGCTCTGGAAGAATTTCACTATAGTATTATGAATGCCGAGGTGGATTATCAGCCCGACGGACAATTAGGCATTAATTTTCACATTGAAGGAAAAAGCCCTCGTTTGTCCACCAGCAGGCCAGTACATTTCAACGTGAATAGCGAACAAAATGTGTTATCTTTACTGCAAAGTCTGCAATACGCCAATCGATTGGGCAACTCGGTAGAGCAGCAGTTTAACGATCAACACTGATGATCAAGGCAAGCGTTTTCCTGAAACAGTCTGGAGCCAGTCTACACTCTCGGTCAGTCCATTGAACGGCCCACATGATTGTGTACTCCATATGAATGGAACCCGTGTATACTGATTTTTGGATATGGGCCATATGTAGGCTCATACGGTGACCCAGACATACGGACATCTGATAAAACAAACGATCTGAATTTGACCGACTTTCAGTACTAATGCGACGATTAACCTGGCAATTGAATGACTCCATGAAAATAAACGGCATTATTTCCCAGCAAATAGCCCGACAATCTCTGGTCAGGCCAGCGATTTTCACCTACCTACTCCTCTGCTTTTTAACCATCGGCTGCACACCCAAGGTCGAGGTAAGCGCATCAGATAAACCGATTACCATTAACCTAAACGTCAAAATTGAGCATGAAATTCGCGTTAAGGTTGAAAAAGAACTCGAAGATGTGCTCAGCGAAGACAGTGGGCTATTCTAGGGAACCCCACAGTCGATTCAGAACGGAAATACAATCAACTTGACGAATGAGAAAACCATGAAAAAAGTCATCCTTTCCTTTTATTTACTTTGTTTGGTTTTTGCTAAAAGCGCCTGGGGCATTGACCTTGGGGATGCAAAAACCCAGGGATTGGTCGGTGAAACCCCAACTGGATATCTTGCAGCGGTAACCACGCCAAGCGCAGAAATCAAGTCGTTAATTGCAGACATAAACAGCAAACGCAAATCCCACTACCAAAAAATAGCCAATGAAAATGGCACTTCTTTAGAAGCCATTGAAAAAGTCGCCGGCGAAACTGCAACGAAAAAAACACTTGCTGGCAATTTTATACAGGTCAATGGGCAATGGAAAAAGAAGTAACCATTGGTAAAAATGAAGGTGAAAACGACGGTGAAAATGACGGTGAAAACGACGCGGGGTCAGACAAACAGCGATTACACTAATTAACCACTAAAGACATTAATAATATGGGAACCTGGGAATCACTTGCATTAGGCGCCATCGCATTACTAATTATCTTCTGGGTATTTCCAGGCATAAGGCCCGCGATGGAAAAGTCAGAAAAAGCGGAAAAAGACTGGAAAGGGCTACTGATCCCTATCGCGGGTGTCGTTCTATTCATTTTCTTTCTAATAGCCAGTGTTCGTTAGGGTGTTCGCCAGGCTATTGGTTAGGAAAGGCTATTCCTCCATTGTTTATCGATGTCAAAATTGACTCCAAATGCCTATTTTCACACCTGAAGAAATTCTCTGAAATCCGCCACGCCCGTTTCAATCGACCCTGTTCCCAGGAATCACCTCCAAATTAGAAAAATGACCCATAGCAACCAAATCCAATTATCTGGCTCAAATGCTCAGGCAGACGATATCACCATGTCTGGTGGAGGGCTTTATTCATTGGCAACCAAGGGAGCCAAAGATGTCATTGACCATGGAACTCCGCTGGTGATTGATGCCATTGACGCCCTGAAACTCAACCCCAATCTTAGAGAATTCAGAATGAGCGATATGGGTTGCGCAGATGGTGGCACTTCGCTGTCCATGATAGAAGCCGCTCTTAACCAGGTGAGAAAGCACGCAAATGAGGCTAGCATCAGCGTAGTGTATTCGGACCAGCCACGGAACGATTTCAATGCGCTGGTAAGTATTGTTCATGATCTCACGGATTTTGACAGTTACTTAAAGCGGATCGATGAAGTTTATCCTCTTTTTTCTGGTTCTTCTTTTTATCTCCAGGCTGTTCCCAATAACACGTTGCATCTTGGTTTTTCCGCCACAGCAATGCACTGGTTAAGCAGTAAGCCAATGAATATCTCAGATCATGTCCATATGGTTGGTGCTAGCGGAGAAGAACTAAGAGCATTTTCAAGCTAGGCTAAAAAAGACTGGGAAACCATTTTGGCATGTCGTGCCAGAGAATTGGTGAGTGGTGGCCGGCTGGTTCTGATAAATTTTTGCCGGGATGAAAAAGGGCAATATCTCGGTAATACCGGTGGCGTAAACATGTTTGATAACTTCAATAGAAACTGGCAGAATTTTCTTGGCGAAGGAATTATTACCACCGCTGAATACGAGAATATGACGCTACCGCAATACTATAATACTGTTGAGGAGTTCAGCGATCCACTCACCTCCAGTTCTAGCGAATGTTATCAGGCAGGCTTACGAATGGAGAACATTGAAACCCGGGTTGTGCCTTGTCCATTTGCCGAAGAGTTCAAACAACATAAGGACGTAGAAAAATTCGCTGATGGACTCATTCCCACTATTCGAAGCTGGAATGAGAGTATCTTTTTGGCTGGACTTGATGAGTCTCGACTACTTCAGGAACGCAAGAAAATCATTGAGGATTATTACAACACCTACCGTCAACAGGTTCTTGCAAACCCTGATGAACACGGCATGGGCTATGTGCATGCCTATAAATCAATATACAAAATCTAGAATATTGCGTCGATAGAACCAATCTCTCTAATATTCACCAAACCCGATTCGCCAATCTTCATCCATGAAAAGAAGCCTATGAAAAGAAGAAAGTTCATCCAATGCGATGTGTTCAGCCCCATTCCTACCAAGGGAAATGCATTAGCTGTGGTGTTAGACGGCTCAGGGCTGACCGACGAGCAGATGAGAACTTTTGCTGCCTGGACCAACCTGGCAGAAACAACTTTCATTTTTCCTCCTAGCATTGATGAAGCGGATTACAAATTAAGAATATTTACCCCAACAAGAGAGATGCTGTTTGCGGGTCACCCCACCCTTGGGAGCTGCTCTGCATGGTTACATACAGGCGGTGTGCCAAAACACGATGGTGTGGTGAGACAGGAATGCGGTGTTGGAATCGTTGAGATTGATCTGACGGGCAATGTCCCTGCATTTATCGCGCCGCCGACGAGAATCAAGGCACTACCAGAATCAGATAAAAACAGCATTGCACACGCCCTTGGAATCGACCCAAATAGCATCGAGGACAGTGCTGTACTCGAAAATGGACCAACCTGGCATGTACTGGCACTTTCATCCGCCAAAGACGTATTGTCCGCAGATGCGTCTGGCGTTCGATGGCCAGATTTCACTCCCGTTGGGCTGATTGGACCCCATCCTCAGGATGCAGAATGTCAGTATGAAGTACGCATGCTCGCTCCTTCTAGTGGGATGACCGAGGACCCCATCACCGGCTCTCTGAATTCCGCGATTTTTCACTGGTTACAGGCAGAGGGGAAATTGCATAGCGATACGCTGGTTGCCCAGGGTACGATGATCAACCGTACAGGGAGGGTCTTCATTCGGCCCCACCGGAAACGATTAGGGGAAATTCTGGTGGGTGGGCATACCCATATTATTGTCGAAGGCCACGTTTATTTGTAGTTCGCATTTTTTGCGAACCCTTTACCAATCCTTTACCAACCCTTATATAAGCCTAGAACGTATTTCCAAAAAGACACTTCCGCAACAGCGGAAAAACGGATTTGATCAGAGATTTATAACGTTCAGAACAGAAATTCAGGACCAATATTTACCACCAGTGGGTCGTTCAATCAGTGGCAATCTCCCGACGGTACTTCGATACTTTGACTCACCCGGGCAAATGAGTAATACTTGAGAACACACAAGTCTTCTTAGCAAACTGCCTCTGAATTCCGGATTGTTTTCTACCCGGGGGTTCATTGAATGAATTGCGCCTGTTTGCTTATGGGTTTGTTGGTATGGGTTTGTTAGACTGTACTTCCCTAGATAATAACTATTTCGTTGAGGAACTGAATTCAAATGAAACGTCGTGAACTTTTAAAGACTGGCGCCATTGCAGCCGGTGCCGCAGGAGCAGCTACTCTGTCTGCACCCGCAATTACTCAAGAACGTATCGAAATTAATATCGTTTCCACTTGGCCACGGGACTTCCCTGGGCTGGGTACAGGTGCCCAACGATTTGCCCAGCGCCTTGCAGATATGAGTGATGGCCGATTCCATGTTGAATATTATGCTGGCGGTGAAAGGGTTAAGCCATTTGACTCCTTTGACGAAGTGGCGTCAGGGAACGCTCAGATGTACCACGCAGCTGATTACTACTGGAAAGGCAAACACCCAGGTTGGGCGTATTTCACCGCAGTTCCTTTCGGTATGACCTATACCGAAATCAATGCCTGGATCCGCTTTGGCGGTGGACAGGAATTGTGGGACGAGCTGGCTGCGGAAGCTGGTTTAAAGAACATGATGTGCGGTAACACTGGTGTTCAAATGGGTGGCTGGTTCCGTAAAGAAATGAATTCAGCTGATGACTTTAAAGGTTTGAAAATGCGTATGCCAGGCCTTGGCGGTGATGTTCTGGCCAAACTGGGCGCGTCACCTGTCTCACTGCCAGTCTCAGATTTATGAAAATCTGATTTCAGGCGCCATCGATGCTACGGAGTGGGTTGGTCCATGGAACGATAGTTTCATGAAATTCTATGAAGCAGCCAAATACTACTACTACCCAGGTATGCATGAGCCTGCGGCGATGCTGGCATGTGGAATCAACAAAGCCTTCTGGGATGGTCTTTCAAAGTCCGATCAGTTGATTGTAGAAGCAGCAGCCTCCATGGAAAATGACGTCATGATGGCTGAATATAATGCGAAAAATGGCGAAGCGCTCGCTAAACTGATTAATGAGCAAGGCGTCCAGCTCCGTAAGTTCAACGACGACATCTATGACTCTTTCGGTGAAGCTGCTGACGAAGTCTATGCTGAAGTTGTTGAGCACAGCGACATGGCAAGACGTATCCACGAAAGTTTTGTTAACTCAAGAACCAATGTTGGTGCCTGGGCAAAAATATCTGACTAGGAATACGTTAACCAGCGAAACCGCGTACTCGGTTTGTAAGAACGGATTAGCAGGTATCAAAAACGGAGCCAAATGGCTCCGTTTTTGCTATATATTTTGTGATCTGGGCTCTTACTGAACTATTCACCGAACGACTCATTGAACGACTTAATGGTCTAACAACAGATTTACCAGTCACCCCGGATCCACTAGTGTGACTGAAACCATAATATAATTTCAAAATCGATGGGGGGGGGAGGTCACAATACCTCTATATACTGATCCGCTCTTGCAACCAGGCACACAACTATTTTGAAATCATTACTTTTTTGCGATTTTTTGCAGCATCCTAACTCCCGTAATATGCACTCTTTTTATACCTAAAACTAAAAGCCGAACCTGATTGATATGTTAACTTCAACCTCCAATCGATTAACGACCCTTATAGTCCGAGCCTTTTCGGCGGTCATGGTCTGTATGGTTGTTTTGTATTTATTTAATAACTACGTCGTTTTCTGGTTAAAGTGGCCAGAAACATGGCAGGTTTTCGCACATTTTTTAGATAACTCATCCAACAGCAAATTAAGCGATGAACAAGGCACCAATGGGCTAATTCTACTCTTTGCATATGTCATCGTAATTGCTGCCGTTATCCTATTCACTCTGGCGCGCCCTTCTCGAACTCTGGAAAATGATGCCGATTTTTATTCTCGCTTTGCTGCATTTATCGTGAGGGCTGCTTTCTGGTCAGTGCTACTAATCGGGTTAACAGATACCCTTATTTCTTTTTTGAGAGTTGAAGACATGCTGGCATCTGTGGTGGGACAGGATTTAACTACCCAGCTTGGACGCCCCATTTTTCGGGGACTTTATATTCATTACCCACTGATGGTCATCTCCATCATTATCGCTTTTTTTTCTCGCACCCTCGGTTTTATGTGGCTTGCGTTTTTGGTGGTACTTGCGGAATTTCTTATCGTGGTAACCCGTTTCGTCTTTTCCTATGAACAGGCGTTTATGGGAGATCTGGTTAGATTCTGGTACGCAGCGCTATTTCTTTTCGCCAGCTCCTATACCTTGTTGACTGAAGGTCATGTTCGTGTTGACGTGCTTTACGCTAACTTCAGTGAAAAGAACAAAGCCCGCTCTAACGTTTTCGGTTCACTTTTACTTGGCCTACCTCTATGCTGGACGATTCTCACCCAGGGAATGGCTGGTAAAGGGGCCAGCATTAACAGCCCCTTACTGAGTTTTGAGATTTCACAAAGTGGCTTTGGCATGTATGTTAAATACTTAATGGCTGGATTTCTGGTGGTGTTTGCCGTTTCCATGGCAATACAGTTTGTAAGCACCATTCTCGGTGGTGTTGCTGCCCTAAGTAAGGCCAGTGAATCTGACTCCCATTAAACCCTAATTCAATCTATTCCGTGAGCTAATGCGATGGAACTTGTCTTTCTAACAATTCTTGTACTTTTGATGATCGTAGCATTGACCTCGGGATTCCCCGTGGCCTTTGCCTTACCGGGTTCAGCCATTATTTCCATTGCTCTGGCTGCGTTTTCTGGATACGTGGTGGAAGGCGATGTGGGCGCCTATTTCGCCCAGGATGGCCCCGTTCAATGGTTAAGTGCAGGGGTGACAAATTTTCGGAGTCTTTACTGGGACGTTGAAAGAGATACCCTAATCGCCATTCCCCTATTTATTTTTATGGGAATTATGCTTCAGAGATCACGAATCGCCGAGGATTTACTGGTTGCCATGGCTCAGCTTTTCGGCCCTGTTCCCGGTGGATTGGGCATTTCTGTTGTTTTTGTTGGTGCACTACTGGCTGCCACCACGGGCATTGTGGGCGCCACAGTAATTGCCATGGGACTGATTTCTCTTCCCGCGATGTTACGCAATAACTACTCCAAACCCCTTGCTACCGGCACCATCTGCGCTTCCGGGACCCTTGGGCAGATCATTCCTCCGTCCATCGTCCTCATTATCCTGGCGGATCAACTTTCCAATGCCGCCGATCAGGCCAGCACCCTGCGAAAGGCAGATTACAAAGAAGCTACCGGGGAATTTTCCATGCCATCCCAGCTAGATATCACTTCAGCGAGTGCGGGAGACATGTTCATGGGCGCGTTGATTCCGGGACTCGTACTGGTTGGCCTTTACATGGCCTATATACTTATCTCCGCACTTATCAAACCAGAGTCTGCTCCGCCAGTCCCCTATGACGGTAAGTATGATCGGAGCTTTGTTATCAAAATTCTCCTTTCCCTGGTTCCTCCCCTGACTCTGATTTTTGTAGTACTGGGTTCCATTATTCTTGGGGTTGCAACGGTTAATCAGGCAGGAGCCATTGGTGCAATTGGCGCACTAATCATGGGGGGCTATCGCTTAATGGAAGGCAAGAAACACGCCTATACACCGGCAATTCTCGCCGTGTTGTCGACCATAGCCATCATTGCGCTGCTCAATATCTTTGATCTCAATATCAAGAACATTAAGAACAATAGTGACCTTATTGGGATTTTTCTGGCGGTAATGACGGTTTCCGTTCTGATATTTGCCATTGGCTGGAGCGCCTTAAGGGCCTACCGCATTGACAATACTCTCCACGAAGTAATGATAGATACCGCGAAAACGACCTCCATGGTTTTTATCATACTTATTGGTGGAGCAATGCTAACTTCTGCTTTTCGCGCATTCGGTGGCGAAGAGTTGGTAAAAGAGTTTCTTACTGGCCTGCCTGGCTGATTTTGGACCCAGTTCATCGTGGTGATGATCGTCATTTTTCTTTTGGGGTTTTTTCTGGACTTCATTGAGATCGCTGTGGTGGTGGTTCCCATCGTTGCACCGATTCTTCTTGCTGATCCGCAAGCTAATATCACTGCGGTTTGGCTGGGCGTCATGATTGGGCTGAATATCCAAACCTCATTCCTTACTCCTCCTTTTGGTTTCGCCTTGTTCTATCTTCGGGGTGTTGCTCCTCCTGAAGTGAAAACCACACATATCTATAAAGGAGCTGCAGCATTTATCGCATTACAATTATTCGGTTTGGTCATTACGGGTTTCTTCCCAGGCATGGTGAACTACATGCCAAATAAAACCTTTCTAACGTCTGAAACAGCGCCTCCACCTATTAACCCACGATTGCAGATGTGCATGGAGGAGCAGGTATTCGAGGATTATATCCATAATGAAACCCAGATCCGCAGCAGTATTGCCCAGGCCAGAAACATGGATCTGTCACTGTTGCCGGACGCATATCGCAACAAACTCTCGGAAAGTTTTGACCTGGCAGACAACACTTTCAGCCTGGTAGCAAAGGCCAGAGTCGCAGAGCAAAAGCTAAATGAATACATTCCAGGTTACCGTGATCTTCATCACCAGGTGAGGCGAATTCAGAAGGATATAAAAAAGGTTGAATCGGAGCTGGAGTTAACCAAAGTCAAATATGATCGGTTGGTTCGCAAGAACGAAACCACTCAGTCCGAACTGGACCCCTATGAGCGACTTATTGCGTCTCTGGAAGAGGAAATCAAGACCCTTGAAGATGCCATTCCTGCTCAGTGGGAATCCGCCAACAAGGGTTATACCGATCTCGCGTCCGAGGACAATAAAGCACGCATTGCCTATCGAAGAAATGTGGACACTGCCTATGAACCGATTATTGAGGTCGTCAATGTGATTGAAAGCCGGGCAACCCTTGCCACGCTGAAGCTCGGTTTATCCGAAATCGGTACGGTTATCGAATCGCTTCCACCGGATCAGGCCATGGTAAAAATCAAGGAATTGGAGTCTACCTTTAGCGATGTCATCGGGGTCAGTCACATTAAATCCAAATTATCGAAAGCAAGACGTAAGCTAAAAGGCAATTCCCCCGATGTTACAGCTTCGTTGAATTTCTATAAGAAGCCCTTGACCTATATGCCCAGGAAGTGGAATGGAGAGAAACAGCCAGCCCAATACTGGTTTCTCTGAGGGAATATAATCAAACCATTAAGTCGAATATTGGTCTAAGGCTGCAAAAACGACTCAATGATGAATATGCTGAAGATATCGCCTCCTGCCTTTCTGTCCATCGGGATATTTCTCTTAGCTTCTAACAAAGGAGAAATATCGTAAAAAGGGGATAGCCTGACAATATTGGGAGAAACCAAGGACGCTTATAGAGATGTATTGACTCTCTGTAATGGGAACCAGGTGACTCTTTTTATTGGGAAAGCCTGATTGAAAACTTATTGAATATTTATTGAATACGGCGGGCGTCCCCCTCCCAGTGACCAGCGAGAGACCAGAATCTGAATCAGAACACGGACCAGACCAGAACATGTACCCGACCCCTGAGAAAAATATCAGGTACACTATTTTGGAATCCCAGTCTCCTTTGAGGAGTGTTTTTTAATGTTCCATATTCTGTCCCTTTATTCACTGGTCGCCGTTCATTTCAACTAACCAACAAACCTTTACAATAAAAAACCGGGAACATATCCCGGTTTTTTATTTTCGAAGCCTTTTATTCAACAAGCCATAATCACTCCGAAAACGAAATGATCCTGACTCTGTTACCTCTAATAGCGATAATGTCCTGGCTTATAAGGACCATTCACAGGAACACTAATATAGTCCGCCTGTTCCTGACTCAATTCGGTGAGATTTGCTCCAATTTTGTCGAGATGTAATCGCGCAACTTCTTCATCCAAATGTTTAGGTAGTACGTATACTTCGTTGTTGTACTTGTCGCTGTCTTTCCATAACTCAATTTGAGCCAATACCTGGTTGGTGAAGCTGTTAGACATAACAAAGCTTGGATGGCCGGTTGCGCAACCGAGATTAACCAAACGACCTTCGGCGAGTAAAGTTACCCGGTTACCATTGGGAAGAATAATCTGGTCGACCTGGGGTTTGATATTTTCCCACTCATACTGCTTCATGCCGGCAACATCGATTTCATTGTCGAAGTGTCCGACATTGCAGACAATGGATTCATTTTTCATCTGAACCATGTGGTCGTGAGTAATGACACCGTAGTTTCCGGTCGCGGTAACAAAAATATCTACATCCGCACAAACCTCATTCATGGTGACAACCCGAAAACCTTCCATCGCCGCCTGCAAGGCACAGATTGGATCAATTTCTGTGACCCAAACCGTAGCACCCAATCCACGAAGTGACTGAGCGCAGCCTTTACCTACATCACCGTACCCGAGTACCAAGGCTATTTTTCCCGCAATCATCACGTCCGTGGCGCGCTTGATGCCATCAACCAATGATTCTCGGCAACCGTATAGATTATCGAATTTTGACTTCGTAACTGAATCATTAACGTTAATAGCAGGAAATGGCAATTCTCCTGATGCAGCCATTTGGTATAAACGATGAACACCCGTCGTGGTTTCTTCGGTCACACCCTGCACTTCTGCTAATCGGGTGCTATACCAGGTTTTGTCATTTTGCAGTCGTGCTTTAATCGATTTAAAAAGCGCCACTTCCTCTTCGCTACCCGGATTATCCAGAACACTAATGTCTTTTTCAGCTTTGCTGCCCAAAATTAGTAACATCGTTGCATCACCACCGTCGTCCAGAATCATGTTAGGGCCAGAGTTATTTGGCCATTCCATAATTCGGTGCGTAAAGGCCCAGTATTCATCCAATGATTCGCCTTTGAAGGCAAATACCGGAATACCTTTATCTGCGATGGCCGCCGCTGCGTGATCCTGGGTGGAAAAAATATTGCAGGATGCCCATCTTACCTCAGCACCCAATGCGACAAGCGAATCAATCAGAACAGCCGTTTGAATCGTCATATGTAACGAACCGGCGATACGAGTTCCTTTTAAAGGCTGCTCTTCGGCATATTTTCCACGAACAGATACCAAACCAGGCATCTCGGTTTCTGCTATTCGTATTTCTTTATGGCCCCACTCAGCGAGTTCCATATCGGCAACGTGATAGTCAGGCAGCAATTCTTCAACAGTTTGAGTTGACATGATTATTTTCCAAAATAGTAAAAATTAGAGACCGATCTTAAAGACCGGCGTCAGCTTTCAAGGCGTCTGCTTTATCCGTGATTTCCCAGGTAAACTCTGTTTCAGTACTACCAAAGTGGCCATAGGCTGCCGAGTTTCGATAAATGGGTCGTAACAAATCCAATCCACTGACGATAGCCTTGGGGCGTAGATCAAAGTGCGCTCTGATCAATTTCTCGATCTGCTCATCGGAGACTTTTCCAGTACCAAAGGTTTCAACCATGATTGAAACCGGTTCAGCCACACCGATGGCATAAGCAACCTGTACCTCGCACTTATCCGCCAAACCCGCTGCAACAACATTCTTGGCCACATAGCGAGTGGCATAAGCTGCTGAACGGTCCACCTTGGACGGGTCTTTTCCAGAGAACGCCCCTCCACCGTGGTGAGCAGATCCACCATAGGTGTCTACAATAATTTTTCGACCTGTGAGGCCGCAATCACCCACTGGACCACCGATGACGAATCGACCCGTGGGGTTAACCAGAAAACGGGTTTCTGATGAAATCATGTGTGCAGGTAAAACCGGTTTTATTATCTCTTCGATAACCGCTTCTGACAGATCATTGTGAGATATGTCATCGTCGTGTTGAGTAGAAAGAACCACGGTGTCAACGAATGTGGGCTTATTTCCTTCATAACGCACCGTTACCTGGGATTTTGCGTCCGGGCGTAACCATCCGAGTTGGCCGGATTTTCGCACCTCTGCCTGCTTCTTTACCAAAAGATGGGCATAAGTAATGGGAAAGGGCATCAATACATCCGTTTCGTTACAGGCATAACCGAACATTAAACCCTGATCGCCAGCGCCCTGATCCAGGTCCAGGCCTTCCCCCTCGTTAACACCCTGGGCAATGTCCACAGATTGTTTGTCCAATGACACAACCACTGCACAGCTCTGGGAATCAAATCCCATGTCTGAGGAGTTATATCCAATTTCCTGAATCGTATTTCGCACTACTTCAGGAAAATCAACAACCGCATTAGTGGTTATTTCACCCGAAATCACTGCCATGCCCGTATTAACCAGGGTCTCGCAGGCAACCCGGGATTTGGGATCCTGGCTTAGAAGTGCATCCAGAACAGCGTCGGAAATCTGATCCGCAACCTTATCAGGATGCCCCTCTGACACAGATTCAGACGTAAATAAAAACGACTTTGACATTACAGTTAAACCTCCGAATAACAATGATTGCGAATAGGCAATCCAGATTAAAAATGAAAGTACGTCAACGTACCTGAAAAATACTCACTAAAATACTCACTGACATACACCAATACGCCTCTGCACTGGCTCACGCTCTGATCTAACAAACAAGCCCTACTTCCAGATTGCAACGCAGAACATCGAAACCAACCCGTACCGATGGGCTAGCCGTCGATGGCATCACCGCAACTGCTCTTTAATATTTGATCAGGGATATTGATCAGGCGTTTTAAAGACTCTACACAAAAAATCATATAAAGATATCTTTATATGATTTTCGGAATATACCATAAAGAGGATAGTTGGAATACTTAAGTCGTGTTTTGTTATCCCATACCACACGATAAAGTCGTATTCGAGATAATAGAAGATCTTCTTCTCTCTAATAAATCATTCTAACAGACGATACGGCGGGAAAACTTCCAAACTGACAGCTTTGGCACTTAACCAGTAACGGTGCAGGGAAGCAATTATTTCGCATATTTCTCACTCATTAACAGTACTTTTGGGTAAACTACGGCCCCTTTTTCCTGGCCTGAGCCGCACACCCTGCCGATGAGTGTATCCCAACCCAATGCCCACCTCACCGCAGAGGTATTGATCGAAGCGTTACCTTATATTAAGGCTTTTAAAGGGAAAACCATAGTCATTAAATATGGCGGCAACGCAATGGTAGAGGAACATCTCAAGCACAGCTTTGCAAGAGACGTTATCCTGATGAAGCTCGTTGGAATGAATCCCGTGGTTGTCCATGGAGGCGGACCCCAAATCAGCGAAGTACTTAACAGGATTGGAAAGGAATCCACATTTGTAAATGGCATGAGGGTAACGGATAGCGAAACCATGGACGTGGTCGAAATGGTCCTGGGCGGCTTGGTTAATCAGGAAATCGTCAGTTTGATCAATTCCCTTGGTGGCCATGCGGTTGGTCTAACCGGAAAAGATGGCCATCTGATTAAGGCCAGCAAGTTACATGTTTCCGAAGGAGACCCCTTGCTCGAAAAAAATGAAATTATTGATTATGGACATGTCGGTGAGGTTGCGTCCATCGATCCGGGTATTCTTCAACTGCTCGAAACCCAATCATTTATCCCCGTGGTTGCACCCATCGGCGTCGGTAAAGATGGTGAAACATACAACATTAACGCCGATCTTGTTGCGGGAAAAATTGCGGTTACTCTGGAAGCAGAAAAATTGATGCTATTAACCAATACCCCTGGAGTATTGGATAAATCCGGCACTTTACTCCAGGATCTTAAATCAAGCCAAATTCATGGTCTGATTAAAGACGGAACAATTGCCGGGGGGATGATCCCGAAAGTGGAATGCGCCCTTGATGCGATAGAGAATGGTGTAAAAAGCGCCCTTGTCGTTGACGGTCGAGTGGAGCATGCGCTCCTACTGGAACTTTTTACTGACGCCGGTATTGGCACACAAATAGGAGCTTGAGCAAACAATGAGTACTTCCAAGAGGCGGAATATCGCCATCATCGCTCATGTTGACCATGGGAAGACCACGTTAGTAGACCGTTTGTTACAACAGTCGGGAACCCTGGGAGACCGCTTTGGCCCAGTGGAGCGGGTAATGGATAGCAACGACATTGAGAAAGAAAGAGGCATCACTATTCTTTCCAAAAACACCGCCATCAATTGGAAGGACTATCGAATAAACATCGTAGACACTCCCGGACACGCCGATTTCGGTGGGGAAGTTGAAAGGGTCTTATCCATGGTAGATTCGGTTTTATTGCTGGTAGACGCAGTGGAAGGGCCAATGCCACAAACCCGCTTTGTAACTCAAAAAGCATTTTCCCATGGACTTAAGCCCATCGTTGTCATCAATAAAATCGATCGGGATGGCGCGCGCCCAGAATGGGTGCTAGATCAGACCTTCGATCTATTTGATCGTCTTGGAGCAAGTGATGACCAACTGGACTTCCCTGTTGTTTACGCCTCAGCCATAGAAGGCTTCGCCTCACTTGAGTCCACCATACGCACCGATGATATGTCAGCACTTTTCCAAACCATTGTGGACAGGGTTTCACCGCCAAATGTCGACGTGGAAGGTGAGTTCCAAATGCAAATTTCCTCGCTGGATTATTCAAAATACGTTGGTACTATTGGTGTAGGCAGAGTAACCCGGGGCAGGATTTCACAAAAATCCCCCGTGGTTGCCATAGACCGTTTTGGTAAAGCACGTAATGGCCGCGTTCTTCAACTATTCGGCTTCAGGGGTCTGGAAAAGGTAGAAATAGAAAGTGCTGAAGCGGGAGACATTATCGCACTCACAGGCATCGAGAATCTTGGCATCTCAGATACCATATGCTCACCCGCCAAACACGAAGCACTTCCTTCACTATCAGTGGACGAACCCACTGTTAGCATGAATTTTCAGGTAAACACCTCTCCGTTTGCAGGTAAGGAAGGAAAATACGTTACCTCTCGACAAATTGGCGACCGACTCCGCCGGGAATTGATTCACAATGTGGCCCTACGGGTAGAAGAGACTGAAGACCCAGATATATTTGCAGTCTCTGGTCGCGGGGAGCTCCATCTTTCCATTTTACTGGAGAATATGCGTCGTGAAGGCTATGAAATTGCCGTCTCACGCCCCCATGTTATTTTCCAGACCATCGATAACGTTGTCTGTGAGCCCTGGGAAGAACTGAGTGTAGACGTAGAAGACAAAAATCAGGGGGCCGTGATGGAAGCTCTTGGAACCCGTGGCGGCCAACTCAAGAACATGCAACCCGATGGAAAAGGCCGGGTGCGATTGGAGTACTCCATTCCCGCCAGAGGACTGATAGGCTTCCAAACCGAATTCATGACACTGACATCAGGTAGCGGCCTGCTTTATCATGTGTTTGAAAAATATGCTCCAACCGCCGGAAATGTCCAGAGTGTTCGCCACAATGGTGCGCTCATCTCAACCAGTACGGGTAAGGCACTGGGGTTCGCACTCTTCAATCTTCAAGAGAGGGGCAGACTGTTTATAAACCCTAACGTTGAAGTTTATGAAGGACAGATCATTGGTCTTCACTCCCGGGACAATGACCTAATCGTAAACCCTCTGAAAGGCAAACAACTTACCAACGTTCGGGCCTCTGGCAAAGATGATAGTATCGTGTTGGAACCACCCATACGCCTGACACTGGAATCTGCCATTGAAGTAATTAGTGATGACGAATTGGTGGAAATCACTCCAGAAAGCATCCGAATACGGAAGAAACTGCTCAAGGAACATGAAAGAAAGCAGGCATCCCGTTTGAAAAAGTCTGCTTAATTGTTATGCGCAGACTCAGACTCTTTCTAACGACTATCCCACTCCAGTTTCAGCAGAGACTGGAATGAGCACAAAGGCGCATATATCCGGATGAAAAACCAGCCCATCCAATCCAACCAAAGCGCCCTCAGCTATACCGGCATGCCCCTTGAGAGAAATCCGGTACTGCGAGACAATGTCGAGTGGATAGCACAACAATACCAATCTCCCAACGCTCAATTCCTCGCACTTAACAATCAAGCCAATCTTGTAAACTGGCAGATTCCGTCAAACTCACCTACGCCAGTTCGACTAACCCATTCTCAAATACCCGATAGTTTTCATCGGGTGTGCCAATCTATCTATTTGGGGCAGACTCAAACGGACTCGGGTGATGCTCCAGTATTCGCTGTGGATTTCACAAAACTAAAACAGGAATACATTAGTGAATGGCTCAAAGAAATAAACCCGATCTGTGAATTTATCGATTTACGCTCAGTCAGTTCTTTACTGCCTGGGGATGAGGCTTCTATTTTAGGCTATGCTCGAGGTTTAAGCTTTTGGCATCAAAACCATCTTTTCTGTGGTAGATGTGGTAGTTCAACATCATCGAAAAAAGGAGGCCATGTGAGAAAATGTGACAGCGAAGGCTGTGCAAAGGAAGCCTACCCTAGAATTGATCCTGCCGTGATCATGCTGGTTGAGCTGGTTAATCCCACCGATGGAGTTGCAAAGTGTCTACTCGGGAGACACAAAAGTTTACCAGGGGGTATTTATTCCACCTTAGCCGGATACGTTGATCATGGTGAATCAATGGACGAAGCGGTAGCCCGGGAAGTCATGGAAGAGGCGGGGTTACTCGTCCATCATACCGAATACATCGCCTCTCAGCCCTGGCCTTTTCCCTCGTCCTTAATGATCGGTTTTCGCGCCCAAACCAGGGAGGAAAATATCATTATCGCCCCGGACGAACTTGAAGATGCTCAATGGTTTACTGCAGAACAAATTCGTGGATTTGGTGAATACGCCAACCCCGACGCTGAAAAGGCGCTTCCCCGTAAAGATTCAATCGCCAGAAACCTGATAGAACTCTGGTTGCAGGATAAAGCCTGATATTCGGTATCAGTCTACTGCGGAATCATAACTCAACCCATCTTTCAGCAGACAGAATTACGAGGTTTGGCTTAAGATTTCGATTGAAACTAAAGATCAAACCTCCATATAGCATCGAGTCATACTCACATAATACAAGCATAAAATAACAATGGCACAAACCCACACAGAAAAAGTCATTGATGTCCATCACTGGTCAAATACCCTATTCACCATTAAAACTACTCGTGATCCTAATTTGCGATTCAGGAATGGAGAATTCACCATGGTAGGCATGGAGGTAGATGGCAAACCATTACTGAGAGCATATAGTATCGCGAGTTCCAATTATGAAGATCATCTTGAGTTCTATAGCATCAAGGTGCAGGATGGACCCCTTACCTCAAAACTTCAACACATCAAGGTTGACGACGAACTGTTAGTGAGCAAGAAACCCACCGGAACACTATTGTGGGACCACATGAAGCCGGGGAAACATTTGTACCTGCTTGGCACCGGAACCGGACTCGCTCCATTCCTGTCAATTATTAAAGACCCCGAAGTTTACGAGAATTTTGAAAGAGTGATTCTGGTTCATGGCTGCCGTCGCGTAGAAGAACTAA
Organism: Gammaproteobacteria bacterium; assembly: GCA_011088265.1. Lineage (GTDB taxonomy): Bacteria > Pseudomonadota > Gammaproteobacteria > Arenicellales > Poriferihabitantaceae > WLWV01. Next base: position 2,436 of record JAALKB010000008.1, on the reverse strand, counting down.
CCTATCAGGCGCTAATCACCAAAGAACTCGGAGAAAACGAGTATTTCGGCGAAATGGTAAGAAGCAAACTGATCTATTACCCAGCCACCACCCGGGAGGATTTCAAAACTCAGGGCAGGATCACCGCACTAATGGAAAGTGGCAAAATGACTCATGATATCGGTCTGCCGGACTTTAGTATTGAAAACGATCGTTTCATGTTATGCGGTAGCGTAAACATGCTAAAAAGCACTAGCGAACTGCTGGATAAAATGGGATTCAGGGAAACCCGAAAGGGTGAATTCAATGAGTACGTGGTAGAACGGGCGTTTGTTGTAAGATAGCTGGCTATTCCAGGTTAACTATCCTGAGTTAACCATCCTAAATGTCATGCAGTATTACTCATTGATTTTCTGATCAATCCAGGTGCAGTGCAGTGCAGTGAATCTGCACCTATTTAGACTCAATCTGGTATCCCGCAATTTGCGTTTTCATGGGATCCGGTTCTGTATTAGCTGTCGCTCTTATTGTCAGTAGAATGATAATGCAGTCATCACAACCGGAAAGAGGACGAGTCAAGCTATCTTATTTTTCCTGGTGACGTGCCGGATACCTGACCATATTCGTAGGAAGTTAAAACCATAATAGTTCCAGTCTGAGTATTCTGCGCGCTGATTTCGGAATATGGTTTCATCAATATTTTTTGAAGATTCTGCCTGACAATGTATAGAATACGCCTGTTTGTGGCGACTTCTTTTAGGTGAAGTACTGGAAACTGCCATCTGGTGATCAACAACGAATATCTATCCATGGGTAAAAAAACCGCAATTGAAAATGAAACACAAGCTCGGCAAAGTCTCGCTGCCTTGTATCGCGTACTTGACCGCTATGGTATGTCTGATCTTGCTAACCAGGAGGTAGGTGCCCGGATTGGAACACAACCCGATCAATATTTGATCCACGCCTATGGGCTATTCTATGATGAAATTACAGCGTCATCATTGGTAAAAATTGATAAAAAAGGACGGCCTGTCGATGACGCAAGCCCATGGCTAAATGATGGTGGACAGAATCTTGCCCGATGGATTTTCGGCCAAAGGAAGGTCGTCAATTATTTTGTACACGGTCATTGTGAAGATGTGATGGCAGTCTCAGCCACCGAACATGGGTTATTACCGTTATCACAGGCTGCAGTTTACCTCGGTCATTTAGTCGGTTACATAGATTATGCGTTCGAAGAAGATGATGTATTCGGAAACACTTTCATGTCTCTCGCCGATAAGCATGACATTCTAATCAGCCACAACCATGGGTATTATTGTTTTGGTAGATCAGCAAAGGAAGCATTCTTCCGCTCTTATTACCTAAGGCAGGCCTGTTCGGTGCAACACAAAGCCCTGTCGATGACTCACAATAATTCGGATATGCTAAAGCTAATAAATGATCAGCGTAAAGACGGATACCGAGAAGCTATGTATACCTCCGAGGATTACAACTATGATGGCGATACTGAATGGAAGGGATTGATACGTTGGCTGGATAGAACCGCACCGGAATACAAAAATTAAAACGTTACAGGCATGGGTGAACTTCCCTGGACACCGGATTTTGACTATTACTCTACTGAAGTCGCAATCAGGCACGCGAGTTCCCAGGGGACCTTCGTAGAAGTTATTTGGGCCGATGGAAAGAACAGCCAATACGATGTTTATTTGCTGCGTGAGAACAGCCCTGAGCCTGAGATCATTCACCCCCTATCAAGAGAGATGCTTATCTCGCCATTGGATTTACCACCAGACCTTGAAGTGAAATCAGTTGATGTTGATGGAAATGGGGTATTGGTTGTGGAGTGGTCAACTCAAGAGGTAAGTCATTTTCACCCAGGCTGGCTGAGGGAACATGCATGGTTCAAGGATGACAGTGCTGTGTCTACGTTACCACCGGTCACTGAGCCCATTTGGTGGGATGCAGATAAGCTAGACGTACCTCCCAGTTTTAATGGCCCGGAAATGATCAGGAATGATGACGAGCTTTTGTTTTGGCTTGAAGCACTCAGTGCTTATGGCATCGCCAGGATGCGGGGACTACCAGATGAGGACGGACTACTCGAACAGGTTGTCAGATGTATTGGGGTGCCCCGGGAATCCAATTTTGGAGCTCAGTATGTTCTTGAAATTAAGGAAGACCCAGATTCCAACGCCTTCACTTCTGGCGCGTTGTTGCAACATATGGATATGCCAACACGGGAATGTCCCCACGGTCTCCAATTTTTGTTTTGTCGCAGAAATTCTACCATTGGTGGTGAGGGTGTCTATGTCGATGGATTCCATGTGGCGGAAACGCTGCGACGCGAACAACCCGATATGTTTAATACATTGATAGAAACCCCTTGGGTTTTCAACAATCGATCCCAGACATCGGATTATCGGGCAGAAGGCCCGGTGATCAGATCGGAAG
>JAALKB010000189.1 GCA_011088265.1 Gammaproteobacteria bacterium | reverse complement strand
AACAGAAATGGGACCACTTTGCACTGATATGCAATTGGCTAAGGTACAAACCGAGGTCGAGAATGCGATCGCCGAGGGAGGAGTTCTGCTCTGCGGCGGAAAGCAGCCCGAGGGGAGGGGTGGATTATTTTATGAACCTACCATTATTGAGTGTCCAACCCAGGATTTGCGTATCGTTGATACTGAACTATTTGGTCCAGTACTGAGCGTCATCCGGTTTAAAAATGAAGATCAGGTCATTTCTATGGCCAACGACACCCGTCATGGATTGGCAGCAGGGATTTTCACTCGGGATGGTGCGCGATCCATGCGAGTTTCGAAAAAAATTAAGGCGGGTATCGTTTGGGTGAACACCTACCGAGCGGTCTCGCCTATTGCAGAATTTGGCGGTATGAAATATTCGGGTTATGGTAGAGAAAGCGGCCTGCAGGCCGTTTATGACTATACCCGCCCAAAAACTGTATGGGTCAACACATCGAGTGAACCCTTAGGTAATCAATTTGTCGCACGATAAATATGTCTTCTAAACAATATATTTCGGACATATTTTGAGCATGTTTGTTTAAACAATTGCCATAAATGCTTTAAAGCGAAATATAATCACAAAAAAGTATTGACTGACATAGAACTGGGAAAACACAGGTAACGATAATGAAATTTCAACTCGCGGTAAATCTCGAACGTAATGACGATAGCATGGACATGGATCTGGTTATGCGCCATACGTTGGATATGGTGCAAATGGCAGACCGGAAAGGTTTCAATTTAGTCTGGTCAGCGGAGCACCACGCGTTAGAGATGACCATCGCACCGAACCCCTTTCAGATACTGACATGGTGGGCCACTCACACTAATGATATTCGACTTGGTACCGCAGTTGCGGTGGCTCCTTACTGGCATCCCATTAATCTGGCAGGAGAAGCAGCATTCACCGACCTAATCAGCGGCGGTCGGTTGGATTTCGGCATCGGCTCCGGAGCATATCAACGGGAATTCGATCGCATGAGCCCCGGAACCAAACAGTCTGATGGTTGGCGTTATATGCATGAAATGTTGCCCGCAGTAAAGGCCTTATGGAAAGGAGATTATGAACACAACGGCGAATTTTGGCAGTTTCCGCTTTCCACCTCGGTACCTAAACCCGTGCAAAAACCCCATCCACCAATCTGGGTCGCTGCCCGCTCACCGCTAACTTTTGACTACGCCATTAAGAATGACTGCAATATCATGTCCTGGCCTCTAACCCGCCCTTTTTCAGAAGCAGAACTTTACAAATCTCAACTGGATGAATCATTGGCAAAGAATCCGGGAGCTTCCCGACCCACTTTCGCCATGATGCGCCATACTGCATTGTATGAAGATCAAAGTGGTCGGGATGCCTGTATCGCTGCTCTTCAGGGTTGTCTGGGCCAATTCGAGAATTTGTTTCGCAACCTTGGGGACGTGAACAACGGCTTCCCAAAACGCATTCCATTGAATGAGCTGACTGATCGTGAGCAATATAATGCCGACATGTTGGAAGAGAATCTAATGTTTGGGTCGCCGGATAAAGTAATTGAAAAACTCAAACGATACGAAGCCCTAGGTGTGGACGAGTTTATTTATTATGCCAGCATGGGATTGGACCACAAACGACAAAAACGCTCCCTGGAACTGTTCTGTAACGAAGTGATTCCTGCTTTTAATTAACTTCCAGAATATTTCGCCCCTACACTTAATTTGGGAGACCTGGACAAAAATCAACTTGGACAAAGATCAGCGGTGACGGGAGGCTCATTGATATGCCTCGGTTCCATGTTCTGGAAAGAGTTTCTTTAAAATCCGCTAACGGCAAAACATACTAAAAACACACTGTGATTCAGATTTTAGAATTCATGGTCGGTAAGTCGTCCAAAAACAATTTATTTTATTTACAATTCAAACACTTACGTCGGATCTACATTTAGCATATACGCCTGATATACGCTTTCGACGAAAAAAGCACTACGTCTAGAAAATTAAAATCATTATGCCAGCAGAAATCAGAAGAACCGTTACCCATGTCGAAAACACCTACATTGACGCTGGTCGCATAGCTGAAAACCCACTTAAGCTAATTGCTGTAGCAGCGATTATAAAAAACCCCTGGGCAGGCCAAGGGTTCGTGGATGATCTCAAAACCACTATTCGTGAAATCGCTCCTGGACTAGGTAAAAAGTTATCTGGGATGATCATTGAGGCAGCCGGGTCTGCTGATGCGGTGGAAGGTTATGGAAAGTGCTCTGTCGTGGGTATGGGAGGAGAAATTGAGCATGCTGCTGGTCTTATTCACACGGTACCTTTTGGTAATGAGTATCGGGAGGCGGTAGGAGCGAAAACCTATCTTGCTTTCAACAATACCCGGGGACCAGCAAGTACTCCCATCATGATTCCCTTGATGGATAAACATGATGGAGGCCGTCGGTCACATTATCTCTCTATCCATTTCTCCATTCCAGATGCGCCAGCAGATGATGAAATCATTATTGCTCTGGGTGCTTCGGTGGGAGGACGCCCCCATCACCGCATTGGTGATCGATACGAAGATCTCAAAGCTATGGGGCGGGATGTCGATAATCCAGCTGGTGTTTAATCGGTTTGGGACCGGGTCTCTGCTAAAGGGATTGGTATTAGTGGTAGCGGGCCCAGCGAGAATAATGCCAGAGACAGTTCGAAGCCGAACAGAAAAATGACTGTCACTTATTCCTCTAATGGGACTGCTTATGAGGTTACTGGAATTCCGGATGGTCCTGTGGTGGTTTTGGTTCATGGATTGGGATTAAACCGTCATACCTGGGACGATCATTTGCCAATACTCAATCAGAGTTTTCGAGTATTGAATGTGGATCTGTTTGGACATGGTGACAGCACTCCACCACCAGAAACACCGTCTTTATCTCTGTTTGCACAGCAGTTGAAATCACTGATTGATGAATTATCGATTGATCGCTGTGCCATTGCGGGGTTTTCATTGGGAGGGATGATTAACCGGCGTTTCGCCATGGATTATCCGAACTCAGTAGCAGCATTGGTAATCCTTAACTCTCCCCATGAAAGAGGGGTAGAAGCCCAGAAACTAGTGGAAGAACGGGTCGCAGATACAGCTAAAGGAGGCCCAGAAGCAAACATCGATACCACCTTAGCCCGTTGGTTTACTGAAGAATACCGAAATACCCAGACCGATATAGTCAATAAGATCCGCCAGTGGGTAATCAGTAATGATCCAGTGAGTTATGCACAATGTCGCCAGGTTTTGGCAAAAGGGGTCATAGAGTTAGTTCGTCCGAATCCACCCATTCGATTACCCACGCTGGTTATTACCTGCGAAAATGACAGCGGTAGCACACCGGCCATGACCTTTGGCATTGCTTCGGAAATCTACAATGCCGAAACGCTAATTGTTCCGCATTTAAAACACATGGGGCTGGTGGAGCGTCCGTTGGATTTTGTTAACCCCACGATAAAGTTTCTTAAACAGCATCTTTAGTCGAAAAGCCTTGTCAGCGTTCAGCCTGACTGAGGCCACGAAATGAAATATAGACCCAGCAACAAATCCAGGATTTACAAACTATGAAAAAATTATCTGGTGGACAAGCCGCCGTCGAGGCACTTAAAGTCGAGGAGGTTGCTCATGTATTCGGACTCATTGGTTCTGCTACCATGGAAATGTTCGATGCCTTGTATGATGCGAAGGAAATTAGTTTTATCGGAGTCCATGATGAGCGAACTGGCACCCACATGGCGGACGGGTACGCCCGGGCGTCGGGCCAACCTGGGGTGGTGCTGGCGGGGCAAAATGGCCCCGGAGCCACCAACCTGGTGACTGGTCTTGCTCAGGCAGCCGCAGCATTTTCACCAGTAGTTTCCATTGCCGGCGCATTATCATCTGAGCATGTGTATCGTGACGCGTTTCAGGAAGTTGATCAGCAGTCCCTGTTCAAGCCGGTTACTAAAAAAACATGGACCGTGACTCAGACCGGTCGGGTTCCAGAAATGTTTCGTGAAGCCTTCCGCGTTGCCATGACCCCTCGTCGCGGCCCAGTGCAACTAAATTTACCTCGAGATGTTTTGTCTGACGTAAAAGAGTTTTCGGCATTTCAGTCTCCGTCATCCTATCGCTCCCAAACTCTTCCCGCTGCATCCAAAGAATCCATTAAGGCCGCTGCCGAGTTACTGCTCACCGCCAAACAACCCGTGATCGTCACGGGAGGTGGAATAAAAAATACGGGGGGCCATGAAGCCGCCCTTGCTCTGGCCGAGGCGCTAAACTGCCCCATTGCAACGGCTCCCGGACATGGTGACGCTATTCCGTTCTCCCATGAACTGAATGCTGGTCAAATGGGACCGAGAGGCAATCCGGTAGCATCCCGGTTGGTCAAAGAGGCGGATGTGATCCTGGCGTTGGGCACCCGACTTGGTTTCAACTCGACCTTCTATTCCTATGACAACATTAATGAAAGCGCCAAAATAATTCAGATTGAATTGGAACCCACCGCAATTGGTCGTTATTTCCCGGTGGAGATGGGAATTTGGGCAGATGCCCTAACCACTGCAAAACAGCTTTGTCAGGCATTGGAAAACCGTGAAGCCCAGAAGGAAGTAGAACGTTGGACACAAGACTATAAGCGGGAGAGGGAAGCATTTCTTCGGAAACGGGACAGTGATGCAGAAAGTGATGTTCATCCCATTCAACCTTCGGCATTGTATAAAGAACTCAGGGTGGTGTTACCAAAAAACGTTGCCGTTACCATGGATGCGGGAACGCTGTGTTTACAAGCAACGGATGCCCTTAACTACTGGCAACCTCCAGCGCTATTTACCCCATTGGATTTTGGATTAGTCGGTTTTTCATTCGCCTGTGGGCTTGGCATCAAACTTGCTCGACCAGAAAGGTCAGTGGTGAGTCTCATGGGAGACGGTGGATTTGGTATGACGCTTTCTGAGCTCAGTACCGCAGTGGATCATGGTATTAATACCGTAACAGTGGTAATGAATAACCAATGCTGGGGGGCAGAAAAAGCCTATCAGCGTGACTTTTTCGGGGAACGTTACATCGGTGCGAATATCAGTAGCCCTCCATTCGATAAGGTCGCAGAACTTTATGGTGCTGCTGGATTTCGCGTAGATCGGGTATCTGAAATTGGTGGGGCAGTGGAAGCTGCATTGAATTGTGGTAAGCCCGCAGTCATTGATTTGGCAGTTGACCCCAAGGCGCTTTACAGTTTCCGAAGAGATTCATTCAAGCATCGAGGAGGATAAATTAAATGGCCAAATCTGATCAAAATCCGGACACTCAGAAGTATCCCAATGTTGAAGCTCATCGAGCCAAGGGCGATTGGAACCCTCTATGGGATACATTTTTTGAATTGGATGCGGATTTCCTGGAGGCCTATTTGGCCTTTCGGAGCGTGCCACAAAACCACGGACCATTGCCGCAAAAATACAAGGAACTAATCCTCATTGCCATCAATGCCGCGACGACACATCTGTACGGCCCCGGGGTAAGACGACATATGCAAAATGCTATTTCAGCAGGAGCAAGCAAAGAAGAAATTCTGGAAACTATCCAACTCACCACGGTAATGGGGATTCACTCCTGTAACCTGGCTATCCCCATCTTAATGGAAGAAATAGCGAAGTCAAAAAATAGCCTGGAAGAATAGTAGTAGAGAGTTCTGACACAAGCCGGCGTCAATCTGTACAAAGGTAGTGAAGTAAGCATTTTCGTTCGACAGAAAGGTATTTATTTGTATTTTTGTACAAATAGCTATTTTAGTTGTACAATTACTGTCTATTTTTGAATACATCATGTCCAAATGAAAACAATGACATCAAGTGAAGCCAGGCAGGATTTCAGTGCTGTTATCGATAGGGTAGCCGATGAAGAAACTGTGACTATTTCGCGTAGAAATAAAGATGTTGCGGTAATGATTTCCAGTGCCAGGTATAAAGAGTTGAAGAGAATTGAGGATATTCTTTACGTGAAAGCAGCCGAACTTGCTATTAAAGAGGGTTTTGCGTCTGATAAGGAAACAAAAGAGATAATGGATAAGCTCGGTGCGAATGAGGTATAAGCTAACAAAGCAAGCACTCAAAGCCCTGACAAAACTAGAAAAATATCGAATTCTTAAGTACAAATATCAATGATGATATCAAGCCTGTTCACTTAGGCCTCGTTAGGACAATAGGCGTTGGTGTCCAAGATGGTATTGGCGGTGAAGCAAAGTATTGGCCACTTTGCGATACCCGATATTTTCCAAGTCCTAAAGAACAACGCTTTATTAGCTTTGAAGATTGGTGGACTCGAGAAGAAGTCTTTCGTTCAGGCCAGTTTACTCTTACTCGAAAGGATCTGGTTCTGTCTATGGCAAATAAGGACGGCGGAGCACATTTTGACCTGACAGTACAAGAAAATTATGACGCTTTCCGGCATTCTTGGTCAGGTGGTTCCACGTTAGTGGGACTTAGATCAGGGGTCTCCAGGGGCTACGACAATGTCCCAGTTTATCCAGCGATACGACAAATAGGACACGAAATAATACATACGTTAAACAATGAGCACTCAGAAAAAACCACCTAAACGATCTCTTATCTATCAGTTCAGGATCACACTGGAATTTACTGACCCTGCGGTTTGGCGGGTTATTCAGGTGCCGGGAGATTACAGTTTCTGGGATCTTCACGTTGCCATTGCCGATGCAATGGGCTGGCTTGACTACCATTTGCACGCCTTTATCGTTCCCGGTACCCGTGGTCATGATCTTGAGATGATTGGCATACCGGACGACGAAGGCTGGGATTACGGCCCCGAAACAATAGCCGGTTGGGCTGTTCCAATCTTTGAACATTTCGTCTGCCAGGAGATATCATGCAGTATGACTATGATTTTGGTGATAGCTGGAAACACACTGTCTTATTGGAAAGCATTACGCTGGTCAGAAGTACTCGATACTATCCAAAATGTATCGATGGCGCCCGTTCCTGCCCACCAGAGGATTGCGGTGGCCCCGGCGGTTACGCTGAGCTACTGGATATCTTGCAAGATTCAGATTCAGAGGAATACCTGGATACCAAAGACTGGTTGAAAGGTCACGCTAAAAAGTACTGGCCCTATAATCCGGATCACTTTAACCCCAAAAAAGTGCGGTTTGATGATCCCGATGAGCGGTGGGAGATCGCTTTTGGCGATGATGAAGATGACCTCTGATCACGAACATCGTTGTTCACTTATACCGGAAGGTATCCACATTTATCGTGCCCAGCACTTCTTTAATGATAGTCAGTGGCCCTGGTGTCTGGTGATCGCCCAACTCGCCACACAAAAGGATCTCGAAGAAAACCACTATCTTGATGAAGAGGGGATACTATTTGGCAAACAGTTGTGGGGATCACACATTGCCCTTATTGTGGTGAGCCATTGGCGAATCAACCTCAGGAAAGAGAGCAGTTAGAGGCCGATTTCTATCATACTGACTCTACTGGCTGGCACTCCAAACGAATGTAATACGATCAAGCATGCGTCCTATTTCTACATATACGGTTCTCTGTTCATCGTCAAATAGGTATGGCAAATAAATCTGTCTTTTTTTGCTGAACATAAAAAAGTAAGTAGAATGG
>JAALKB010000188.1 GCA_011088265.1 Gammaproteobacteria bacterium | reverse complement strand
AAATGACGCATGATCGCTAACGACATCGCGCCTTTTTTCAGGACGGACTAATTAGCAATTTGCTGACTAACGCCATCAAACATAACGATAAAGCAAAGGTGGTGGTCAAGGTAGAGTTGCTAGGAGATCACTGTAGAGTGGGGGTTAGCGATAATGGAATCGGGATTCCAGACGGTGAACTAGAAAACATCTTTGAGGAGTTCTACCAAATCAATAACCCTGAACGAGATAGATCCCAGGGGTTGGGGCTGGGACTGTCAATTGTGAAGAGGCTTTGCGCTTATCTCAACATCGCTCTGGATATCAAGTCTGTTGTGAATAATGGCACTGATGTAACTTTGACGATGCCTGTTTCTACAGGGTTGCACCCAGTTCAGGAGAGATCAAAAGTCCCAAACCTGGAAAGCAATTTATCTAAGCGGGCAATATTGGTAGTCGATGATGAAGCGATGTCCAGATCAGGAATGTATGAGCTACTAAGAGAGTTCTCCAGTAAGGTGTTGGTAGCGAGTGGGACAAAAGAAGCAATTAAGATATCACAAACAATCAAACCGGATATTGTTCTTGTAGACCTCCGTCTACGCGGGTCAGATAATGGCATCAAGACGATTGATGGGATACGAAATATGTATCCAGAAATTCCAGCAATTGTAATTACGGGAGATATCGATAGTGATCATCTGGTGGCAGTTAAAGAACGTAAACTGCCACTTATGCAAAAACCATTAGATGTCGATAAGCTGGTTTCCCTGATAGGAATCTCGCTTTCTCGGGATGATCTGTAGTCGCGTGAAATAGATAAACACAAGGTCAAGACACTTCATGGAATCCGATATGTTCAACGTTCTTCTTGTTGATGATGACCAAATGTTTACGCAGGGTCTTATTTTTCTATTGGATGCACTTAAGCCAGGCATTGCCTTTAAAGAAGCGGTAAACCTGGATCAAAGTCAGCGTTTTGAAAACACACAATTTGATCTTGTTCTCCTGGACTACTATTTTCGGAATTCGGAGATAGAAGGACTTAACGCCATAAGAATGATACGCAAGCTGTTTCCAAATTCTACAGTGGTCGTGCTGTCCGGAGCTGACTATGTTGCAGATTTTAATCATAGTATCAGTATTAATGATTTAAAAGTTGCCGGTGCTTCTGGATTTATTTCAAAGTCATCCACGCAAGACGTGCTTATTATGGCCCTGCGTCTAATTCTTGGAGGTGAAGAATTTTTCCCTGCTTCAATGTTTTCGTCTTCCAAATTAACTGATAGTGAACAGGATAGAGTGCTGGCAAATCGACTTACGCCTCGACAAGTTGAAATCGTGTCACTGGCGGCAAAAGGTACGCCAAACAAAATCATTGCAAAACAACTTTATCTCTCCGAGGGCGCCGTGAAGGCGCATTTAACATCTATCTATAGAGTCTTGGGAGTAAAAAACAGAACCCAAGCCGCGCGTATTCTATATCAACTAGAAGGCGCATCTAATTTAAAAAAACAGTTCTAACACTTCTGATAATCCGATGAGGAAAAAACCAATGGCAATTCCACAAGATGCATGGCCAGAGCGATTTAAGCAAACAGCAGATCCCGCCCCCGTTCCTGTATCAAATGAAATCGAAATCGCTGCTCCGGCGGAAATCATATGGGAGCAACTAATAAACACTGCACGATGGGAAGCGATGTATCAGAACGCCCAGAATATAGAGTTCGTTGATGGAAATCCATCACCTAAATTGAAAGAGGGAAGAACTTTCAGATGGGACACTTTTGGAATTCGAATTACTTCTACGGTGCAAGCATTCGTACCTTCTAGTTTTATCGCTTGGGATGGCAGCTTTTACGGCCTGCCTGATACAGGATTCGACTTATGTAGCTTTTTTGGACTCAATGAGAACCAGGATGTCACCGATATCATAGAGCCCCATAAGAGTAGTGTACTTGATGTTTATCATTTGTGGCAGATTACCAAAATAGACGAGAACAACTGCAAAGTTGTTACCCAGGAAGCCCAATTAGGATCACTAGCAAAATTGAACAATAAGATTCTGCCAACCAGAATGGAAGAGCAGCATCAAGAATGGTTAGAGGGGTTAAAGGCTCTGTCCGAAGGCAAATTCGAGGAGTAGATATACTCCTTAAAAGATAATTCTTATATTAACAAAATTCGACTAAAGAGGTTATATGATGAAAGAGATAAAAATATATTCTGTGAGTTCAGCACCATTTAGACTATACAAAACTAACCCCATGACACTCGATTTATATGCTACTGGCACCGTAACAACTGGGGCTACAGCATGGGTAGATTAGTGCCTTGGTCCTACGCTAAGCCACCAGAAGATGGATACATAGATTTTGATTTTTTAGCCACGCCACCTAAACCAGGAACTTTCGTTACCCAAGGGTTCGCCAAGATATCAAGCATGCCATTATCTATTCCTATTGATGTATGGGTTATGGGTGTAAGAATACATGCTTCATCAAATAAGCTAGAGATAGGCTTAAATAGCGATCTTCAGATGGAGGAGAAGCTAGGGTTTGTAGGGGAAGACCCAACTCCATGGCCTTGGACCATAGAAGAGAAAGCCTAGCCTAATTTAGCGAACTTAAACCCTAATGTTATTCGAGTAAGATGATGAAAATCAATTTCAGACCAAGAAACACAATTTATGCCTTTTTCGTGTTGTTTTTTCTTAACCTTCTATCTATAGGTGGTGCTAACGCAGCTACCTATAGCTGTATTGCTGGAGGTGCAAACCCTTTTGATATTGAAGTAAGGATCGTGGATAGAGCGGTAAAAATATATCAGCACGCACGTTTAGTTTATGACGATAGGCAAGTTGTTGCTTATACTAATGACTCCAATACGGCTGTAAACTGTGAAGATGTTGACTTTGGTTTAGAAGGTGAAAGCAACGTTGGGGCTATTTTTGTCAGACTTGGCCATAAAGATGATATCCTTTTGTTGCTAGGTCTAAAGTTTGACGAAGACAAAAATATAACCTACATCCAAAAAGCCGTGAATAGAGTTGTGGATGATAAATTAGGTCCGGTGGGATTCGAGTGGCAGCATCAAGGTGTTGATTTTAAGGTTGTATTTGGAAGAAATCGAGATGTGACTAGCCGCTATTGCTTTAACCATTATGACCAAGGCGGTACAGATGTTTGGACTTGGACGGGAAATGTAAGAGATGGCAATGACTCACCCTACCCACATAGGATGAACTATCCTCATTGCGCTCATAATTTAAGTAGTGGCGGTAAAATTCTACAACAAACAGTTTTTACTAAATAACTAAACCCTCTTTTTAATGTTAACTTATCGTAAAAAGTTAACATTGAGACTGCAAATATTTCCAGAAAGGTATTGCTTGCAGATAAAACCTATCTTGTTATCATAGGGTTATGAATACACAGCTAAAACAAAACTTTATATCTCACATAGATGAGTTGGTGGAGCAGGGTGTTTATAGCTCTGATGAGGAGGCCGTGGATACAGCTATGACAGCTCTGCATTGGAATGAGATAGAGCCAAAAATACAAGCTGGACTAGAGCAGGTTAAGAAAGGAGAAACAATCACTGTTGACAGTGATTATCTCAACGATCTACAGCAAAGGGTAAAAAAGAGAGTATCAGCTAAGCGTAATTAACCATGCCTTTTGTTGTTAAATTAGCAGAAGCTGTTGATGGTGAATTACTCGAAATATCGGACTTCATAGCATTAGATAATCCATCAAGAGCCGATACTTTTATCCGTGACCTGGTAGAGCATTTCCAAAAGGTATTATCGGAATTTCCAGAATCAGGACGTTTAGTAAAGAATGGAATAAGGCAAATTTCCCATAAGAAATATACCGCTTTTATACATTCGAGAAGAGTATCGAAACCGTATACATTCTTCACATTGTGAATTTAACAAAACCACTGGAAGCTAGGGGAATAGAGCTTTAAAAAAGCCGGAATAGAGCAAGCTGATAAATGTTAACTTATGGGTTCATCCCAACAAAGGTACCAAATGCGACATAGGGAGCGGTCGATGGTCAGGAGGCCTTCATTGATAAAATTTGCGGCAAAAGTCTAAAAAACGGCTTTCTGTATTGCGTTGTACTGGATGATCTTGACCTGACCTATACCTCAGCATCCCCCAATAACTGAATTTTCTGTGGCGGTTTGCGTACCTTACCTTTGTAGGAAGTAGTCCAATGTGGGTCTAATTTCTTGATGTCGTTCTTCTTGATCCAATTGGAAAGATTGGCAGGCGTGGTCTGGTAGCGCTTGGCAATAAATTTCTGAGTGGAGCCATTGGCCAGTAGCGCTTCAATCTCCAGCAATCCTACAAATACCGGCCCATGGGTAGCTATCTCATTGATCGAGAGCGTTGGGAGCGGGAACGAATCCAATTATTGGAACGAGCCGGACTTACTGCATTTGCCGATCCCGATCCTATTTTGAAAGCGTTAGAGGAGTCATTGTTTCAGCAATATGAGAAAACCAACAATGCGGTTGAAAGCAATCTTCACCTGACGATCCGTTCGGATGGTACCTTTCATATCAAAACCCCGGCATTGGACATCAGTGAAACGGATCCTTTACAAACACAGTTTCCAGATCGTCATGATGTCCCCCTGGCCTAGGTATTGGATACCGTTGACCGACATTGCAATACGCTGAGTGCCTTTGAACATTGGAAACAAACCCATACGCCTCAAACCGTCTCTCGACCGGCCTTATTGGCAGGGATTATGGGGTTGGGCTGTGGTATCGGTGTTCGGAAAATGGCACGAATTTCTTCCCGAATGACAGAAAGCGAATTGGAACACGCTGTGAACTGGCGATTCTCTTTGGACAATATTCGAGCCGCCAATGACCAGATGGTTAAAGCCATGGATCAGATGACATTGCCCAATTTATATCGTCATGAAGCGGGACAACTTCACACTGCCAGTGATGGTCAAAAGTTTGAGGTCAGAGGGGAATCCCTTCATGCTACCCGGTCTTACAAGTATTTTGGCCAGGGACAAGGCGTCAGTGCTTATACCTTTATAGATGAACGCTGTCTGCTCTGGCATTCCCTTGTCATCAGTGCTGCTAATCGGGAGAGTGCCTATGTCATCGATGGCTTAATGAGAAATGATGTGGTTAAAAGCGATATCCATTCCACCGATACCCACGGGTATACCGAGGTTATCTTTGGGTTAGCCCATCTACTGGGCTTTTCCTTTGCACCACGGATCAAGGGCATTGGCAAACAGACTCGCTATCTCTTTCGACCCAGGAACCGGGCGCATTCTGACTGGAAAATTGCCCCGCATAAAACGATCAATGCCAACCTGATCCGGGAAAACTGGGACGATTTGCTACGGTTGGTCGCTACCATCAAGCCTAAGGAAAATACCGCTTCTGATATCTTCCGGAGATTGAACTCCTATTCCCGCCAACACGCGCTGTATCAGACCCTCAAAGCCCTTGGCCAAATCATCAAATCCCTTTTTATTCTGAAATACATTGATGATGTTGAATTGCGCCAGGCCATTGAGAAGCAACTCAACAAGGTAGAGCTGGCGAATCGCTTTACCCGGGCTGTAGCCGTTGGTAATCCACGTGAGTTCGTTCAAACTGAAAAAGAAGAACAGGAAATTGCGGAAGGTTGTAACCGGCTGATCAAAAACAGCATTATTTGCTGGAATTATTTGTATCTGGAACGACAATTGGAGAAACTGACCGAACCGGAAGCCAAAGAGAACTTGTTAAGCATGATTGCCAGCCATTCACCGATGACCTGGGCTCATATTAATATGTTGGGAGAATATGATTTCTCGGAAGAAAAGCTTAAAGATTCTGTGGGAATTCTGCCCCTGAAATCAGCGGCTTAATAGAAGAGGAATTTCAGGGGGAAGAAAATCGGCCTCATGCCTTATAAATAAAGGCCTCCTAGCCATTTCCTATGTCGCATTTGGTACCTTTGTAGGGATTAGCCCAAATTCTTATGCTGATCGACAGTCAGGTCGATTTACGATTGCTGGCACTTCCAGAAACCTCAGAGGGGTTTGAAGCCCATCCGCGCGAAAAGTTACTCTAAGGTTCATCGAACTTGGTGCAAGCCAATGAATATAGGCTTGTCAGGCTGAAGTGTACTTCTTTCTGACGTCAGGCAGTACCCCCGGAATCCCGTCAGAATAGGGTATATTTTCTCTTTGTCTGACAGTCAGTTTTTCAGTTCATAAACTCTATTCTGACACTTTACGAGCTTACCGCTACTTTTCGTACCGTTGGTGCTCAAACCCCGTCAATGAACAGAACAATGAATCAGGCAACGATACAGTGACACCTGCATCACGACCGCGTACCCACATCGCAGTCAATGGGAAAACACGTATCACACTCGTGGCGGTTTCGGACATTATCTTTCTGAAGGCGGACAGCAAACTGATCACCCTTGTCACCAGGGATGCAAACTACCAGGTTTCGGGCACCCTGAAGCAGTTTAGAGGCGAGCTTGGCGATACGTTCATCCGGTTACACCGCAATACACTCGCGGCAAAGGAGGCCATCAGAGAACTGTCCAGGGAAGACGACAGGTGGTATGCGGTTTTTTCTGATACTGAAGAAACGCGACAGATCAGTCGAAGGGAAATCCCTGTTGTTCGGAAATGGTTAAAACAGGGCCGGATGTAGCCCCGTGTCATACACCATGCAGACAGTGGACGGACCCTGCCAACTGATAATGGGCTTTTTGTTGGTACTCCTTATATGTACCCTTCCCATGCTGATGGCTCGACATTCAGGCTGTCAGCAGTGGACATTCTTTACTTTTATGACGGTGATACGTTCTTTATCCGGTGTGATGGGTGCCCTGACAAAAAGTTGGGAGTCCGACCGCTCGGATATGACTCCCCAGAAATAAAAGGAAAGTGTGAAAAAGAGAAAAGGCTTGCAAGGCAGGCCAAACAGTATCTGGTGCAAATCGTCCGCAATGCAGGAAATATTGAACTGGTGCCAAATCAACGACGCCCCTACGACCGCTGGGGGCGGCTGTTAACGGCTGTCTATCTCGATGGGCAGAATCTTTCGGAGATCATGATCAATGCAGGGATGGCAAGGGACTACGTACCTGGCAAGCCATATTCATGGTGTTAGGAAAACCGGGAAGCAGGAAAAAGTAAACAATGGCATCAATCATGGACATGTCCGTATTTCAATGGATCATCATGATCACGGGTATCACGGCTATCGGGTTGACTCAACAGCCCTGGTGGCCAAAGGCGGAGCGTCTGGCTCCCTTTGTCGGATTGGCCAGTCAACCCGTTTGGCTATACGAGACTTACACGTCAATGCAGATGGGAATGTTCATCAACAGTTGTGCCTTTACGCTGGTATGGCTACTTGGGATTTATAAGTAGGTGAAGATGAGGCGGGTATCATGTCGTGTGTCTGGATTTACGGGAGAAAAGTTATGAACCAAAAACCAGCTCTGGTGTGCTTCGCTTCCTTCTAATCGATTCCAGATAATTGAAACTGCTGCTTGTTAAGTTTTGGCCTTATAGCACTAAAACTTAACATTTTAAAATTCCTTTTCTCTCAGAAAAAACGCAAAAATCGCCGAAATCCCAATGAAATCAAGGGTTTCAGCGATTTAGGTCGATGTTAACTTTTAGTAATTAGT
>JAALKB010000187.1 GCA_011088265.1 Gammaproteobacteria bacterium | reverse complement strand
AATGACGCATGATCGCTAACGACATCGCGCCTTTTTTCAGGACGGACTACATAGACGGCACAGTCCGCCACCGCCATCAAGGTAGGACCAGAAACGGTTCCCCCGGGGCGCAGGTGTTGATGACCAATCGATTGTCTCAACACACAGGTTCCATTTCCAATCTCCTCAACCACGGTTGTATTCTGGGGAAACTCACGCCTGAGAAATGCATTTGCCTGCTCTATGTTCATAAACAATAAAGAAAAAGTTAACATGAAAAATAAAAGGTTCAACGACACGGGTCTTGATTGCAGATAACAAACACCCAGCACATTCACCGAAATGAAAGACAACGAAATGAAAGATGCCGTATTGATTGCTTTCAGCCATTCTCTGTCACCACCACATTCCTGAACACCTGGACAAAGTATACAAGTAAAATAACCGTAAGGCTTTGGCCTGGAATTTCACTTTCACCAGGATAGATCGATCCTCATGAGAAAAGCTGGTCAAACAAAGATGAACATACTAATCACCGGCGGGACAGGTTTTATCGGATCGGCGCTGTGTTCTCGACTCGTTGCAGACCAGCATAATGTGGTAGTACTTAGCAGAGACCCGACCCTCATCAGCCGGCCCCTTAGCGGTATTTCCAGCTTGAGCCAATTGAACGAGAACGATGTATTTGATGCCGTTATCAATCTCGCTGGTGAACCCATCGCCGAAAAAACATGGCGCACCAGGCAAAAACAACGAATTTGGAACAGCCGCATTGATACCACTGAAGCCGTTGTCGACTACCTCTCTTCCCTTAGAACCAAGCCAGAAGTGTTAATCAGCGGATCTGCCGTAGGGTATTATGGTGTTGGGAAAGACAGTGGCCCTATTGTTGAAGGAGCACAAGGAGATAATAGCTTTTCGAGTATGTTGTGCCGGGACTGGGAGTCCAAAGCGCGCCGAGCTGAATCATTTGGAGTTCGAACCTGTCTGTTAAGAACAGGCATTGTCCTTGGAAAGAGGGGCGGAGCATTGGGAAAAATGCTGCTACCATTTAAGTTGGGGCTGGGAGGGAAAATAGGTGACGGTAAACACTGGATGCCCTGGATCCATCTCAATGATCTAATTGATATCATTTTATTTTGCATCACCCATTCCCGATGCACCGGCCCTATTGCTGGCTCTATTACTGAGCCTATTGCTGGCCCCATTAATGCCACGGCCCCCAATGCAGTGACAAATCAGGAGTTCACATGCACCCTGGGTAAAGTGCTCAATCGCCCTACCTTTTTTACCATGCCTGCTGCTGCCATCAAGATGTTGATGGGGCAAATGGGAGAGGAACTTCTACTATCTGGCAAACAGGTCTATCCAGAGGCTATTTCTCAAGCAGGATACAATTTTAAATACGAGCATCTAAAAGACGCGTTATCTGATATCCTGGAAAAATAGCCATCGCGCCTACGGGATTACATTAATCGATCCTATCGGATACTCAACAAAGGTTTTCCTAATCTGTCAATATCAACCTCAACCCCGAGACCCGGCCCCCGGGGCGCCGCGCCGATGCCGTTTTCTGAGCGCGGTTGATAACTCGCGATATGTTCATTAGTCCAATCATTCATAAATGAAACAGTCAAAGTCTGATCGGCTTTGGTACTAGCGGCCAGATGGCTTACGGCAGCGGTCACCAAATCACCACCCCACGTGTCTTCCATGGTGACTCGCAAGCCCAATTTGTCAGCGATATCCCTAACGAGTTTAGCCCCGGTTAACCCGGCAAATTTAGATATCTTGAGATTGACAGCCTCCATTCCTCCTCCATGAAAAGCCCGAATCATGGTGTTCACATCCGTAATCACTTCATCAAGAACCATGGGTAGAGAAGTATGTTGGCGAACATAGAGACACTCCTCCAGAGTCCGGCAGGGTTCTTCAAAGAAAACCCGCTGAAGAGGTTCCAATAACCTGGCAGCGATCATTGCGTCCTGAAGACGCCAGCCTCCGTTCGCATCTGCCACGATAAAGTCGTTCTCTTGGATCACATCGGCTACGTACTGCACCCGTTTAGCATCTTCATAAGGATCAGCACCAATTTTTAACTGGAATCGGTGAATACCCTCTTCCCGTCGGGCGATGACATACTCCTGCATCTGTTCTGGTTCACCCAAGGGGACCGCTTTATAAAGCGCAAACGACTCCTGCAATCGTCCCCCTAAAAGAGTGGCAACATCGGTATTACAAGATTTTCCAAATAAGTCCCAACAGGCGACGTCCACTGCACTCCTGGCATAGTCATGCCCCCTTAATGCGCCGTCCATTGCCCGATGGACGGCGGCCAGATTGGTAGGATCAACACCAATGAGCGCCGGCCCGATTTGCTCCAGCCCAGCACGAGCACCCAAGCCATGGGAAGCCAGATACAATGGCCCCAGGGGACATACTTCCCCCCAACCTTCAATCCCTTCATCCGACATCACTCTTACCACGGTGGAGGGTAGATGGGAGACAACCTGGTTGCCGGACATGACATAGTTACCGTAACGGTAACTGAGATCATATCCATAAATGTCGAGTTGTGTAATCTTCATGTTAGTGAGGATGTTGGTTATCGCATTACAGACCGGATCGGGGCCAACAGTATACGCCAATTAGGGTTAGTGGTTAAAATCCCAGCCGAACTCCCAACTGGCACCCCCTCAATCCACAATGAATGACTATTTTGATCTAGGTGTACACACCCGAACAGTAACCACTAGCTCACCGGATGCGCAGCTTTGGTTTAATCGGGGACTGAATTGGTGTTTCGGATTCAATCAGGAAGAAGGGGTAAAATGTTTCCAAAAGGCACTTGAATTTGATCCCCATTTAGCCATGGCCCACTGGGGCATCGCCTATGGGGCAGGTCCTTTTTATAATATGCCATGGTTCGATTTCTCCGATGATGAAATCGCTCATTGCACCCGGTTTTGTTTCGACCACATAACTAAAGCACAATCTCTATTGGACGGCACGACGGAGATAGAAACAGGCATAGTTAACGCGCTAGCGGAACGGTTCCAGAAACCCCAGGGTGTCCCTCTGTCAGAGTTTGACCAATGGGACGACGATTATGCCAATGCCATGAGGGCGCTCTACAATCAGTTTTCCAGTGATCTGGACGTCGCAGCTCTTTTCGTTGAGGCCATGATGACGAGAACTCCCTGGAAGCTTTGGGATGTAAGATCGAACACCCCTCCCCCGGGCGCTGACACGCTAGAGTGTCTGGATGTACTGGAAAGGGCGATTGAACAAACCATAGCAGACGAAACACCGGCACACCCTGCTATTTTGCATCTGCACATCCACTGTCTGGAAATGTCTCCTACCCCGGAGCGAGCATTGGATTCGGCCCACACACTACGGACACTTTGCCCGGATGCTGGGCACATGAATCACATGCCCGGACATATTTATGTGCTTTGCGGACTGTATGAGGACGCGAAGATCGTCAGCGAAAAAGCAATACGGGCAGACCGTATGTATCTGGACTATGCGGGACCTTACAATTTTTATACCTCGGCCCGGTGCCATGACCTTCATCTCATGATGTATACCTGTATGTTTCTTGGGCAATTCCACCCTGCCGCTGCTGCCGCAGAAGAAATGTGCGAGACCTTGACGAAAGCCGTTCTTGAGGTTCCGGGAAAACCCTTTCTTGCCATGACAATGGAAGGCTATTACTCCATGAAAATGCATGTCTATGTTCGTTTCGGAAAGTGGCAGAAAATCATCGACTCACCGATGCCGGACACTCCAGCTCTATATTGCGTTTCCACTTCCATGCACCATTACGCCAAAGGCGTCAGTTATGCAGCGCTTGGACAGATTGAAGAGGCAGAACAGCAACGAAACTGGTTCTACGAATCGCTGAAACAGATACCAACCAGCCGCAAGTTCTTCAATAACCCCGCTCTCGAAACACTGGCCATCGCTGAAAATATGTTAAATGGGGAACTGGAATACCATAAGGGGGATGGCGAAGCTGGCTATAGATATCTGCGCAAAAGCGTCAAGCTCAACGACGACCTTCACTACAGCGAACCCTGGGCCTGGATGCACCTACCCAGGCATGCCCTTGGCGCATTACTGCTTGAACAAAAACATTATGAGGAGGCTGAAGCCGTCTACCGCACGGATCTCGGAATGAACCCAAACCATCAACGCTGCAGCCACCATGTGGACAACGTCTGGGCGTTGCACGGGCTAGCCGAATGCTTGAAATATAGACGGGAGTCCGAACTCCTTCCAAAAATCACAAAAAAACTTCAAGCAGCCCTTGAAAAGGTAGATATTCCAATTACGTCCTCCTGCTGTTGCCGAAAGAACTGATCTGATTATCTAACCGCCATCAATCGCTGGATAATTTCATCCCCGTCCAACCCATGGGATAAATCTTTCAACGAACTGATACTCACCGTAACATTTTCCCAGTGCCTCTTAGCTGGAGTCATACACCTTTTTAAAAAATTCGCTGCCCCAAAAAACTTGCCACTGGACGGCTTGTTTTGGAGAAGAAAATAAACATCAGTCAGCCCCCTGGAAAAGTCTGAGCGAAGTAGATTGGGATTAAAAATAATCATCATCAAGCCCGAGACTCCGTTATAACGGTGCGGATGATCGCGCTATGAATTTGCCATTTTCTCCGGAGTCAGTATTCCCCATCGCTTCCATCCCGTTAGGAGATGGCGGTGAGATCGCATTCGTAGTTAGAGATAGTGGTTCTCCCTGGTGTGACTCGATATTTGCATCTCTGTAAAGCGGCCACACTACTTTACCCAACCCACCAAGGAATACAATATTTTTAATCATAAGGGCACTACCAAAGCCAATGGAGAACAACATGGCTCCCGGAATAATAACTGCGGCGGGAATCATCAGGATTTTTAAACTGCGGTTAAGATTATGATCCAGCTCCCTTGAAATAGAAAACAACTGCCCCAGGTGATGCAGTCCTCCATCCATCAATATCGCATCTGCGACATCCGTCGCGATACTGGAGGCGCCTGCTAGAGAAACAGACACATCCGCCGTACGCATTGCAATGGCATCATTTATCCCATCGCCAATAAAACATACCTTTTTCCCTTTCCGCTGAAGCCTCATCACGATATCCGCTTTCTCCACCGGCAATACGTTGTGAAAGTAGTTATCCATCCCTAGCTGTTTCGCCAAATAGCGAGTGGTTTCCTCACGATCCCCGGAAACAATGGCCATTTGTTTGACCCCATGTAGCCGGAGTTGGGCGACTAAATCCGAAACTTCATCTCTGACCATAGACCTCAATTCGATAATCCCCAATATCCGCTTATCCCGGGATACCATTACGAAGGAATGACCGCGGCGATTACCTTCCGCTAGCGCATGAGTAAAGACATCAGAAATCGCAATGCCTTTTAGCATCATAAAGCGTTCGCTACCCACTTCAATGGATCCACCGTCAATCATTGCAGAAACCCCAAACCCAATCTGATACTCTGAAGAATCGAGCTGTGGTAGCGTCACTCCCAGTTCCCTGGCTTTTTGCGTCAACGCCTCCGCTACCGGATGGCTCATGTTTCCCTGAGCAGCCGCCGCATAAGCGATTATTTGTTCCGTAGAATCTTCATGGGAGAACACCTCTTCCACTAACAACTCTGAATTCGTCAACGTTCCCGTTTTATCAAATAATACGGTATCGACATCCACCAGAGTCTCAAGAGTCAGCCCACTTTTAACCAAAATACCTTGGTTTGGTTAGACGCTTTTTTTAGGAACCGCAGTGTTCCCAAAGGAGCGAGAATACGAATTCGGCTACCAAAATGTGCAGTTAATATGCCAAGCGCTGACGAAACTCCACTAGTGGCTGCTGCAAAGGCGGCAAGACCAAAAAAAGGCAAGACACCCAAATCTGCCCATTGTTCTCCTTTTTGCTGAATTGCAGATTTGTAATCTACAGAATGGTTCAATATTTCATCGATCTTAGCTGCAGTGGTATCTTCTCCAGTTTTTTCGGTTTTAATCACTATTGCGCCGGACATCAGAACCGTTGTGGCAAAAACAAAATCCCCGGCTTCTTTTTCTGCCAATTGGGATTCACCTGTCAGTGTATGCTGGTCCAGCAATCCGCTGCCCGACCAAATAGAGCCATCTACCGGAATTACCTCTCCGGCACCCACAATCACCAGATGACCGACCTGAACCTCATTCAGCTTGATTTGAATTTCGGCACCATCTTTCAAACACCAAACACTCTCTTTTAACCCCTTAAAGCTATTCGCAACTAACTTTTGTGACTGAGACTCCGTCAGGCTAATTACTTTCTCAGAAATAAAGTACACGAATACGGCTAACGACACCATAAAGTGCTGGTTAAACCCGACACCCAGAGTTTGAATTACCAACACATTAGCATCATAGCCAATCTTCTTCTCCTTTATTAGGCGAGTGACAGTCCTGTCAAAAAAAGCGCAGTTTTGATAAGCAAACACCCCCAGATAAACCGGCGCAATTGGTGCATAAACAAACTGTCGAATAGCCGCCAACCCTAGAGTGACAGCACTAATTTTTAGATTGCGATTAATCTCATGTTCGTCTTTGGCGATGGAGAACCCCTTGGGGCTTTTCTCTTCCGGCTCTATGTCATATCCTAACGATACAGGGACTTGCGAACATGCAGAATCATTCCCTGCCACCCTGCGCTGGCTTTCTCGTTTTAAAGAACCTCGAATGTGTTTCTTTTTATTGGAATTACAAAATCGGCGCACAGAATAAACCGAAAGCAATACCCATACTTCTATTATCATTTAAACAAAGACTTGCGATTAAGAAAGGGCCGAAATACCTTTGCGATAATATTTTTGCGCAAAACCTTCCTGATCTAAAAATTGATAAACAATCAGAGGATCATAGTCTCGTAAGTATAACCCATGTCCTCCAACCACTTAAAAAAGGACACCCAAAGATAGGACACCCATCGATAATAGATATTATTCATTCTTAAGGGTTCTTAAAAAGGGTACTTCATAGCACCCATGAGCCAGGCACACTCAAGATCAACGAAATTCGGTTATAGGGTGCTTTACATATCTAATATAGAGGCTCATGCACCCCATGGATTCTTAAAGCAGGTAAAAAGGTAAAATTAAACAAAATTAGGGACACTCAAAGATATTTTAAAATAAAATGCTGAACATCCAGCGGCTCCTCATCCCTCTCCAGAATAGTGACCTCGTTTTACAATAGATTAAAATCTAATCTGAGACACTCGGCGTATAGCGACTAAACACGGTCTTAATCGAATTTCAGGACACGTATCGGCAATTTTGCCCTTTTTATCCTCCCTAAATACTCTCCCTATCCGGTCAATCAGTTCCAAGTACTCGCTGAACTTTAAGGGCAACTTTACACCGTGCTCAAAATTACGACCAGAGATATATTTTTCGTCAAGGAAAGGCATTAAGTGTTCTTCAGCACCTGTTTCACGATTTTCAATGCGGAATTTCACAGAAGTTATGATCAGATATTTCAGGCGTTGCCGCAATCCCTGCTCTAATTGGGTTCAAATCCACGTAGGCCATACATTTAAGCAAAGCTTCATCATCCAGCAAGGCTTCGCTGTGAAACCGCCCCTCCCAGAAACGCCCCTTACATTCATCTTCGCGGTTTGCTTCTCTCGCGATACGTT
>JAALKB010000186.1 GCA_011088265.1 Gammaproteobacteria bacterium | reverse complement strand
ATTGTCGATGGCGAAAGCGGAAATCCCACCTCGTTCCCACGGTCCTCCGTGGGAATGCATACGAGCCTTGATTATCCCCGTAATCCATTCCTCCTCAGCGTCCCACCCCCCATTCACGAGCGCGCTTCAGCATCGATCACCGTTCTCCTCTCATTCCCACCGAGGACTGTGGAAGCACGGGAACGGCCGGGGTGGTTAGTGATGGCCAGTGTTAGTGCGCCGCCCTGTTTAACGCCTGTCTGCATTCCCACGGGGGACCGGGGGAACGAGATAACGAGGTGCGGAGCCCTTTAAAGGTTTACTCCTCTCACTTAAAGGTTTACTCCCCTCACTGTGCATTGTCTTTCGGTGATTCAGGGGGCACCGGGGTCTTATTGAGTCAGGGTGGGTAAGATTGGGGTTAAAGAATAATTGCTATGGGTATGCATTCCCACGGGACCGTGGGAACGAGGTGTAAGGCGGGGGAAGAGCTTCTGGGGTGGTGTAAAGTCAGGCTCTGGGGAGGGTGACGCCTACCTGTCCTTGGTACTTTCCTCCTCGGTCCCGGTAGGAGGTTTCGCATTCTTCATCGGCTTCAAAAAATAATACCTGGGCGACGCCTTCATTAGCGTAAATTTTCGCTGGCAGGGTGGTGGTATTGGAAAATTCCAGGGTTACATAGCCTTCCCATTCGGGTTCGAAGGGAGTGACATTGACGATGATGCCGCAGCGGGCATAGGTGCTTTTTCCGAGGCAGACCGTTAACACCGTTCGGGGAATTCGAAAATATTCAACGGTCCTTGCTAATGCGAAAGAGTTAGGGGGAATAATGCTAACGTCTCCGGTGAAGTTCACGAAACTGGATTCGTCGAAGTTCTTGGGATCAACCACGGCAGAATTAATGTTAGTGAATATCTTGAACTCATTGGAGCATCGAATATCATAACCGTAACTCGATGTCCCGTAAGAAATGACCTTCCCCTGCTCAGACTGCCGAACCTGGTCGGGCTCAAACGGTTCTATCATTCCAGTGGATTCGGCCATGCGCCGAATCCATCGATCAGATTTTATAGACATAATTTGCCACGCGCTTAAGCACGAATAATTCGATCACCCCGAACCCCAGTAAATGGCCCATCTCGTGGGCAATCCCAGAACTCTTCCCAGATCTCACCCCAGACCTCTTACCAGGCTTCATTTTCCGGGTCAGTTTTGCTGAATAACAATATTCGGAAATTTCGAGCTAAAGTCTTTTTTGCGCATCGCCAGTTTTGCGGTTGCCTGACGGGCAATGGCTTTGTACTTTTCGGTAATCACGCCATTCGGGTCGGCGACCACCGTAGGACATCCACCGTCCGCTCCTTCCCGGATTGATCGATCCAGAGGGATATCGCCCAGAAATTCCGAGTCATATTGTTCAGCCATGCCTCTACCGCCGCCAGCGCCAAAAATATGTTCTTCGTGGCCGCAGCTGGAACAAATGTGAGTACTCATGTTTTCCACCACGCCGAGAATGGGAATATCCACTTTCTCAAACATTTTGTAAGCCTTACGGGCGTCCAGCAAGGCAATGTCCTGGGGAGTGGTCACAATTACTGCTCCGGAAACCGGCACCTTTTGCGCCAGGGTGAGCTGAATATCGCCGGTACCAGGAGGCATGTCTACCACCAGATAATCCAGATCATTCCATTGGGTATCGTTTAACAATTGCTCAAGCGCCTGAGTGACCATGGGACCTCGCCAGATCATGGGAGACTCCTCATCGATGAGAAAGCCAATGGACATGGCCTCTAATTGATGGCCCGTCATCGGCTCCAGGGTTTTGCCGTCTTTGGATTTTGGTCGACCAGTAATACCGAGCATTCGAGGCTGACTGGGACCATAGATATCTGCATCCAGAATCCCGACTCTGGCACCTTCAGCGGCCAATGCCAGCGCAAAGTTCACCGAAAGAGTGGATTTACCAACACCACCTTTCCCGGATGCAATCGCTATGACGTTTTTTACTCCGGCAAGGGGTTTGATTCCTTCTTGCACTTCATGGGACGCGGTATTGCAAGCCACAGAAACGTCGGCGTTTTCTACCACAGACTGAATCATTTTTGTCAGCTCTGGTGTCCAGCTTTTTGCCGGATAACCAAGAACAATGTCAATGCTCACCTTATCTCCATCAACACGAATATCCTTGATAGATTTCCCTTTCATCAGGCTTTTGCCTGTGTGGGGGTCGATGACTCCCCCTAATTTTTCTTCAACTGTTTCTCGAGTGATGCTCATCATACCGGACCCTTGAGTGGACGTCTGGACAAATTTGGTAAAGCACCCAATCGCCAGACAAAATTTTTGGAGCGGCGATTATACCAGCGACCCACCGGCGGATGAAGAAAAAAAGAGTCGGGCTAAAATTTTCCGTTCAAGTCCATGTCAACGTATAATCCGCCTAAATGTGTCAGTTCAGATCAAATCCACAGCCAGTTCACGCCGTATTTTAATGACCGATTCCCAAAGAAAAGTTTCCAGAAGGAAAATCCTTGTTACCAGCGCCCTTCCCTATGCCAATGGTTCGATCCATTTGGGGCATATGGTGGAGCATGTTCAAACGGATATCTGGGTCAGGTTTCAGCGCATGCGGGGACATATTTGCCATTTTGTTTGCGCCGACGATGCCCATGGTACACCGATCATGCTTAAGGCGGATGCGGAGGGAATATCTCCTCAGGAATTGATCGATCGGGTACGAGAAGAACATCAGCGGGATTTCACCAACTTCCTGATTTCCTTTGATAATTATCACAGCACTCACTCCCCTGAAAATCGGCATTATTCTGAATTGATTTACAATCGACTTAACGAAAAAGGCCACATTAATCGCCGCAGTATTCAACAATTCTACGACCCTGAAAAGGGAATGTTTTTACCTGATCGCTTCGTTAAGGGAACCTGTCCAAAGTGCCAATCCGAAAATCAATATGGAGATAACTGCGAAGTCTGTGGCAGCACCTATTCACCAACAGATTTGATCAATCCCGTGTCTGCGGTTTCTGGCGCTCGACCGGAGGAACGGGAATCAGAACAACTATTTTTCAAACTCGGTGATTTTCGGGAGTTTCTGCAAAACTGGCTCGACCAGGGACACACTCAAACCGAAATCGCCAATAAACAAAAAGAACTGTTCCAGGAAGAACTATTTGAATGGGACATTTCCCGGAATGCCCCTTATTGGGGATTTGAGATACCAGGAGAGAAAGACAAATATTTTTATGTGTGGATGGATGCCCCCATTGGTTACCTCGCCAGCTTTCAGCATCTTTGCGATCGTGAAGGATTGGATTTTGACGAATATTTCAAGCCCACCAGTGAATGCGAGCTATATCATTTCATTGGCAAGGACATCGCCCGCTTTCACACCCTGTTTTGGCCAGCCCAGCTTCATGGCGCTGATTTTAGAACCCCTACCGCCGTTTGGGTGCATGGGTTTTTGACCGTTAACGGCCAGAAGATGTCCAAATCCCGGGGCACATTCATTATGGCGGACACCTACAACAATCACCTCAATCCAGAGTATCTGCGTTATTACTTTGCTGCCAAGCTCGATAATTCTATCGATGATCTCGATTTAAGTCTTGCTGATTTTCAAAGTCGGGTTAATTCCGACCTGGTTGGGAAACTGGTTAACATAGCGAGTCGATGTGCGGGTTTTGTCACTAAAACATTTGACAGTCAATTATCGAACCAATTACCAGACTCCGCCATGTTCGATGAATTCGTCCAAATGGGAGACAGTATCGCCAGGGACTATGAAGACCGCCGTTACAGCAAAGCCATCAGGGATATCATGGGACTCGCTGACAAAGCCAATCAATACATTGATGGAGCCAGGCCCTGGGTACTGATTAAACAACCCGAACACCAGGCGGAGGTGCAGGACATCTGTACCCAGGGTCTGAATCTATTTCGATTGCTGATCATCTATTTAAAGCCAGTATTACCCATCATTGCCGAAAAGGCGGAAACATTTTTAAACATCGATACATTAGCCTGGTCAGATAGCGCCGCCCCAATTCTTGACCACCGCATTAATAAATTTAAACCCCTGATGACCCGTGTTGAAGACAAACAAATTGAAGCCATGACCGAAGAAGCCATCGTCGAACAAAAGCCAGCACTAACCGGACATCTAGCAGAAGATCCCATCTCCCCAGAAGTTAGTTACGATGAATTCGCCAAACTCGATTTTCGGGTTGCCAAAATTGTTCAGGCTAGCCGAGTAGAAGGAGCGGACAAGTTATTGCAACTGACGCTGGATCTTGGAGGTGAAACCCGTAATGTGTTTGCCGGAATCAAATCAGCCTATGAACCAGAAACACTGGAAGGACGACTTACTGTCATGATCGCTAACCTGGCGCCGAGAAAAATGCGTTTCGGCATGTCTGAGGGCATGGTATTGGCCGCAGGGCTTGGTGAAAAAGAAGTTTTCCTTCTTAGCCCGGACGACGGCGCCGAACCAGGCATGCGGGTTAAGTAAAAGACACAAAGTCCGGAAAATAAATCAGGGAAATAAATCCGGGGGATCGTTCGAAGAATCTGATACCGCCAGAACAAAATAAGGCCAAAACGAAATAAAGGCTTAGCGAAATAAGCCTCGGGGAGATCTACCCCTTCTCTAGAACAGATGATAGTAACATGGCTCAGCTTGACGTCTGGATTTTGCGCTTCGCACCGAAATCCTAGTTTTCGCCTGAAGTGAATTTATCTGGCATGTGAGAAAAACCGCTAGGGCTGTTTCTACGAGCCTCTACAACCGGTTTTTCTCAACAGGACACCTGCTAATACCTTTCACTAATACCCTATTAACTGCTACCTTATTACCATCCCATTCAAGCGCTCGCCCTAACAAGCGTCAACAACCCTTTATACAACAACCCTTACGGCTATCGCATAATGAATGGATTCGCCATTGGCTCACTGGAGGTATTAATCCAGGTTGTTTTGGTTCGGGTGTAATCCAGCAAGGCATCAATCCCAGCTTCGCGGCCATATCCGCTATGGCCAAAACCACCAAAAGGAGCGATGGGTGAAATAGCTCGATAGGTATTCACCCACACAATGCCAGAATGTATTGCTGCGCTAACTCTGTGGGCACGAGCAAGGTTTTCAGTGAAGACACCGGCTCCCAAACCGAATTTAGTATTGTTTGCCATGGCGATACCCTCCGCCTCATCCGAGAACTTCAGGGCACTAAGGACCGGACCAAACATCTCGTTTTGCACTGTCTCTACATTTTGATCCGGGCAGCCCAAAATAGTGGGTTCGTAATAATAACCTTTTTCAAATTGGGCTGGACGTTTACCACCATGGTGCAACGTTGCTCCCTGTTGTTGGGATTTTTCTACCGCTGCCACAATTCGATCAATTTGGGCTTTTGTCGCAAGTGGTCCCATTTGGGTGTCATCATCCAGGGGATCGCCAATTTGAATTTGGCTTGCCCGGGCAGTCAGTTTTTCGATAATTTCATCATAAATGCCTTCCTGGATAATCACTCTGGAGCCCGCCACGCAGCTCTGCCCTGAAGCCCCGAAATTGCCAGCGATAATACCATTCACAGCACCGTCGATGTCGGCGTCATCAAACACCACAATGGGAGATTTCCCCCCTAGCTCCAGGGACACCACGGCAAAGTTTCGACTGGTATTCTGTATCACTCTGGAAGCTGTTTCCGGCCCACCGGTAAACGCCACCCGGGCAACATCAGGATGCCCCGTCAATGCTCTACCACATGGTTCACCATAACCCGTAATCACATTGATGACCCCGGCTGGAAAACCCGCCTCTTCAATGATTTTCGCAAATTCGAACATGGGTGCTGGAGCATCTTCCGACGCCTTTAAAACCACTGTATTTCCCGCGGCCAGAGCCGGACCCAGTTTGGTGGCGGTTAGAAACATCTGGGCATTCCATGGCACCACCGCAGCGACAACCCCAATGGGCTCCCGAGTGGTAAATACATGCATATCAGGCTTATCAATGGGTAAAGTAGCGCCTTCAATTTTGTCCGCAAGACCCGCGAAATAATAATAATAATCGGAAACATAGCCGGTTTGCGCCCGGGTTTCCTTGGCCAGCTTTCCACTATCCGTGGTTTCTATGCCTCCCAAATGATGGGATTTCTCCGCAATAAGATCGCCAAGCCGCCTTAGCAATCGCCCCCTTTGGGTGGCGGTCATGGAGCTCCACGGACCTTCATATAGTGCTTTTTTCGCCGCAGCAACGGCACGATTAACATCCTCCTCAGTGGCTCCAGGAACCTGGGCCCATGGCGCTTCATTGGATGGATCGATGGTGGTAATGACAGTGCCGTCTGAGGAATCACACCACTGACCGTCTATATATTGCTGATACTTTTTCATTCTTTTTTCTCTTTCTCTTAAGCTGTGGTCGTTTTCATTTGTGATTCTCTGTTGTCAACTTCGGCAACGATACTCAACTATTTTTGGGATTTTAATTTGGTCCTTTGATTTAGGGCTCTGACCAGAAGGTTATTCGGGGCCATGGCGATTTAGAAAATCATACAACTGATTCGCCATGAGCTCGGCATGTTCATAGGGTGCACCATGTCTATGCCCAGAGTTAATAATGAGTTCGGAGTTGGGTAGATTCCTTCCAAGGGCCTCGGACATTGCCGGGGTAGAACCCACATCCTCCTCCCCGGTAACTACCAGGGCCGGACAAGTAATCTCTTCAACAGGATAGTTTTTCATCACCGGCTCTGCATGGGCAAAAAAACCATAGGCTTTAAGATATCCATCGTCCCTGTGACGGGCAAAGATTCCTCTAATCTCTTCCATCTGATTGGGGTTTTGCCTAATATATTCCTCTGAAAACCACCGCTGAATGGCCAGTTCTACCGTTGACATGGGGCCTTGATCCCGCGTGATTCGATGCCTTTCCCGAACTCCCCGGCATTGCTCTTCAGTACGTTGATAAACACTGTGCAACAATGCCAGGTGGTTCAGCCGATGGCTGTTAACCGATCCATAGGCCTGACTGATTAGCGCCCCCATGGAAAAACCCACCAGGGAAAATTGGTCCATGCCTATGTGTTGCGTTAACTCCTCAAGCTGAGAAAGATAATCTGTCACTGTTCTTTCTCCCGGTGGATTATGACTACCGCCATGACCGAGGAAATCATAGGTCAGCACCCGGTAATCATGACGTAATACCTCGACAGGGCAGCCAAAGATCCTGATTCAGACCAACACCGTGAATCATCACCACTAACGGTTTATCCGTAGAGTCTTCGCTTAGTCTGAAACAGGTTCCCGAAAAATGCCGCGAATCAGTGTTCGCCATGACCATTCCCGGCACTGGCATTAAATGTCGTCACATCACCGGCCCGATCACTACCAAAATAAACCCCGAAAAGCTGACTGGTTGCTTCTTCGCAATAACGTCTCAACATCACCCGGACTGGCTCAGAATTAATGCGATCCCAGGGAATTCCATCTAGCGGCCAGAAACGACCATCGATGTCATCTGACTCGGCCTTTGCCCGGTAATAAATAAATTGCCCGGCATTGCTTTCATTTTCAAACACCGAATACACCGAAGTAATGGATACCCCAACCCCAAGACGATTGAGCAATGCAGTGAGCTTTTTCAGGGAACCTGGAGACTCATCCAAACCACTGGCAGGTAATCCAAGCATACCGGCTTCTCCATCATCCACCAATAAAATCTGATTCTCATGCGCCACAATGGCCCCAACCACCACATCACTGCTCCCTTCTGCTG
>JAALKB010000185.1 GCA_011088265.1 Gammaproteobacteria bacterium | reverse complement strand
TTAAGTAAATTCCATGCAACCACAATTGGGGTAGCTCCTGTCGAAAGATTGACGCGGAAATCACAATGAAAACCACAATCACCCCAATCATGGATAATCCATTTCGCATGACGGACTCGCTAACAGCTATCAGAACCCGGGTTAACCAGGGTAGCGTTTGCCCGGTGTCATTGAAAACAGACACGACCTTCGGTACAACAAAAGTAATCAATCCACTGACAATTAGTATGGATACTATAATCAGGATAATCGGATAGACAAGCGCAGTGGTAATTCTCTGACTAATCCCTAATCGATTTTCAATATACTGTGCAAGCCTTTCCATCACTTCCGCCAACTTTCCAGTTTGCTCTCCAGCTTCCACGGTGGATATATACAGCTCAGAAAACGTTCGGGGATAGCTAGAGAATGCGGATGCCAGTGTATGCCCTTCGATCACTTTTTCCTTAATGTTAGAGAGCATGGATTTAATTTGGTGGTTCTCTTCCTGATTCACCAATGCACTAAAACAATCTTCAATGGTTAATCCGGATGACAGTAAAATGGCAAACTGCCTGGTGATAATGGACAGGTTCGTATCATTTAGCTTTAACCTGCTTGTGAAACCCCTTTCTTTGTTTTTGGTGTTACTTTGAGTGAAAACGGTAACGGGGAAAAGGCCCTGATCCCGCAGACCTTGTCTCGCCTTTTTGGCATTGTCCGTCGTGACCATTCCTTTTCGGGTTCGTCCTTTAACATCCAAAGCAACGTATTCGTAGACAGGCATGATGCGACCTCTACTGTACCGTAACCCGGGTCAACTCCCCGGTACTTGTGATACCAGCCTTTACCAGCTCTAGCCCACTTTCCTGAATACCAACACTCGTTAACCGTGCATGAGCCAGCATTTCATGTTCTGGTCGTTTTTCATGAATCATCGATCTGAGGGTATCATCAACAATGATCAATTCGTAAATACCCGTTCTCCCCCGATACCCAGTAAAAGCACAGGTTTGACAACCCCTGGGCTCGTAATGCCTTTGGAACACTCTGTTTGAGAAACCGGTGTCTTCCCAAACACCAATTCCTCCGCCAGGCTCAACAAGCTGTTTACAATTAGGACAAAGTTTCCTAACCAAACGTTGGGCAAGAATACCAATCAAACTGGAAGAGATTAAAAATGGCTCTACGCCCATGTTGAGCAATCGGGTGACTGCACCAATAGCTGTGTTCGTGTGCAGCGTAGAAAGCACTAAGTGTCCTGTCAAACTGGCCTGAACAGAGATTTCTGCGGTTTCCAAATCCCTGATCTCTCCAATAAGTACTACATCCGGATCCTGACGCAAGATAGATCTAAGGCCCATAGCAAAAGTGAAATCAATTTTTGAGTTAACCTGAGTCTGACCCACTCCGTCGAGGTCATACTCGATAGGATCCTCAATAGTCAGGATATTGAGTTTATCCTTATCCAACACCGAGATCCCGGCATACAATGAAGTGGTCTTCCCTGATCCAGTCGGTCCTGTCACAAGAAAAATACCATGGGGCGAATGGATCAATTCTTCGAAGCTTTTTGCAAGCTTGCTTCTCATCCCCAAGCCATCAATCCGAAAACGCAAAGCCTGCTTATCGAGCAACCTGAGAACAATACGCTCTCCATGTTGAGTCGGCAAAACAGACACTCTAACATCAATTTGTTTTTCACCTACTCTAAGAGACATCCTCCCATCCTGGGGTAAACGTTTTTCTGCGATATCCAGTTTGGACATCACTTTAATTCTGGATACCAAAGCACTGTGTAACCTCCTTTGAGGGTCGACGACATCTCTTAACAGGCCATCTATGCGAAAACGGACAATTGAACTGGATTCGAAAGCCTCCAGATGAATATCAGAGGCGTCCTCCCGAATCGCCTGAGTTAATAATGCATTAATCAGTCGAATAATCGGGGCATCATCGACGGACTCCAAAAGATCCATTATTTCAGGTAGCTCCTGAGTAAGCATGGAAAAGTCTTCCTCCTCTCCCAGGTCTTCAACCATCTGAGTCGCAGCAGACTGCCCCTTGTCATAAACCCTTCGCAACACCGAATTAAATGTTTCTTCTTCGACCTGATAAAGTTCAACTCTCAGTCGAAAATGGCGCTCTATCTCCTCTACCGTCTCCACTGAAATAGTCGGCGAGTGAATCACCGATAATACGCCGTCTTTTTCATTAACCACCATTGCTTTATGGTGCTTCGTGAAATGATAGGGAATTCGATTGGTCCAGTTTGAATCTGATAAGGCAAACCAGTCACGTTCTTCAACGAAAGGTTTTGAAGTCGCCAAACTTATTAAACTACCATCCTTGGGGGAAATCGTCATTGTGCCCATCCCTCTATGAGTTAACAAGAGCAATATACGTTGAAAGTAAACCCACACTGGATACAGCCAGTCTAGATACAGCCAGTATGGAACACCGCCTTTTTACTGAGTTTCCTTGCATTATTTTCTTCCAGATTCCTTCACGCGGACAACCTGACTTTTAGGTTCATTAGGTGATGTTGCTTCGACTCGCTCCTTCTCAAATTGACCGGTTTCCCAATTGACTCTGGGAAGAATCGGACTTTTTACTTCTCTAATTAGTTCCTTTGTATCGGGTTGACTTACGACTTCCTTCTGTCTAATCATCTGATACTTTCCCTTCGTTAGACTCAACATGTCCGCCTGCGAGCGAATAACCTTGGGTCTCAGAAAAACCATTAAGTTTGTTTTAGCATTCGCTTTTGATTTTCTCCTGAACAGCGCCCCCAGCAGTGGAATTTTGCCAAGCCCCGGGACATACTCGTAAGTGTCCACTACGCTATCACGAATCAGCCCTCCCAAAACAATGGTCTGCCCGTCATCGACCAGTACCTTGGTTTTGATCGAACGATTATCTGTCACCAAATCGGAGGCACCCTGTAAAGTGGTTCTGCTCACATTGGAAATAGTCTGCTCGATATCGAGTTGAATGACATCACCCTCATTAATCTGGGGCGTGATCCTTAGGCTTAACCCCACATCTTTCCTCTCGATGGTTTGAAACGGATTCACAACACCCGTAGTTGTCGCCGTTGCACTATCAGTGTCGGATAACGTCGTGCTTGCGTTTGAGACGAATTGTCCGGTGATAAAAGGGACTTCCTGCCCTACTGTAATTTCAGCAGCTTCGTTATCCAGTGTTAGTAAATTTGGCGTGGACAGAATATTGGCACTGGCATTGCTTCTCAGTGCACGTAACACCAGTCCTAAATCAGGAACAAGGTTCCCGGCAAGGTCAAACACGAATCGATTGATAAAACCCAGTGCAATACCACCCGTTTGAGTCGTAAAACTGGTTGACGCCGCAATCTGATCCCCATTGATACTCGTCTCTCCATTTAAGCCAAGCCCATTATTCAAATTCCACTGGACGCCAATATCCGACTCCTTACCCTGGGTCACCTCGGCAATAATCATTTCAACGTACACCTGCGCTCTCCGGATATCCAGTTTGTCTACTACAATTTTCAGATCCTTAAACGCCTCTTCTCCCGCACGGAGAATTAACGCATTGGTTTGCTCATCCGCCTGGATAGTAATGGTTGATCCATTATTCGCAGAATCGGAACCCACATTCTTACTCTGTATGACCGTATTGAGAATACCAGTAAGCTCTTTGGCTTTTGCATGTTTGAGATAAAGCACATGGATATTGGAAGAGGGGTTTCGATCGATATCGAGTTCGTTGATGACTGCCTTTAATTTAACGAATTGCGCCGGCGGGGCCTGAACGATCAATGAATTGGTTTCAGGATCCGATTGTATAACGATCCCTCTGGATTGTTGGGTGAGGGTCTGTTTGCAGCTGAATTACAGTCGCAAGCTGTGATAACACCTGGGCAAGACTACTGGCCTTTGCGTACTTCAAAAACACGATATTGATATCGGAATGACGATTTGGTTTATCGATATTTTCAATAATACTCAACACCCTTTTAATATTGCCCACCGTGTCTGTGACAATTAGCGTATTGGTTCTGACATGTACTGCAAAATGGCTGGTTGGGGGCAAAAGTGGCCGTATCAATGGAGCTAGTTCATTCGCTGATGCATGCTGCAGTTGATAAATTTGGGTAATTTGTTCATCGGCATTATTTCCCGGGTCATCGAAAGATGTTCGTGTTGGAACGCCCTTGATCTTACTGAGTGGGATGATTTTCACGACATCCCCAGATTCAACTGCGGAAAAGTCATGTACTTCCAAAACGGAGAGGAATACATCGTAAATAACGGAAGGATCAAGGGGAGCCCCGGAAACAACAGTGATTCGTCCTTTCACTCGAGGATCAATAATAAAGCTCTTCCCGGTTATCTGGGAAATGGCAGCAATAAACCCTTCGATATCTGCCTTTTCGAAATTTAATGTAACAGCATCGGAGTTACTTCGGGCTGACGAATTTTCGGTTACAAAAGGACTAGTCGCTAAAAGACAAAATACAATCAGTGATACTTCTATCCTGGAAGATATTTCAGATTGTCGAAAAATAGTCATGTTTTTCATTCCTTTGAAAAATAGTCATGCTTTTCACTCCTTCAGTGTTATCCTTCCACTCTCCATAATCAACAGGTAAGGATACCGATGATATTTTCTA
Organism: Gammaproteobacteria bacterium; assembly: GCA_011088265.1. Taxonomy (GTDB): domain Bacteria; phylum Pseudomonadota; class Gammaproteobacteria; order Arenicellales; family Poriferihabitantaceae; genus WLWV01. Next base: position 3,149 of record JAALKB010000185.1, on the reverse strand, counting down.
CACATCTCCGGATTACAAGGAGTCATACCAGGCTGTTTTTTATACTCTTTTGTTCCCTATCCATGGTCGCTTGCACTAGCGGAGATAGTGCAACAACATCTGGCGGTCCAAGCTTTACCAATGTCGCAGGGAATTGGCAAGGTGAGATAACAGCCTCAGACAACAGCTCTCCAGCCACTCTTCTACTCAGCATTGTATTGACTTCGGATGACATTATCAATGGAGTCGCGACCATTGGCGACACCAAGGCAACCTGCCTTACCAGCGGTACCCTGACAGGAACAGCGGCCAATGGGTTCGTTACATTTACGGTCACTAACAATGTTTCTACCACCACATTCGCAGGTACCGCCTCGATCACTCAAATGCTCGGCACATTCGTCGCTTCAAGTGAATCTTCAACATCAACCGATTCATCTACTACTGAAGATACGTCGACGAATGAAAATTTCTGTAATGGTATGAATGGAAGTTGGAGTGCGCATCGACTCTAGAACTTCGATAGTTGAACTTCGACGAAAACCCGCGCAACTTGAACAGTTACAATTTAGCCAGATATCAAAACCGACAGGACGCCTTAATTTTGACATTTATTCAATCTAATACTCTTTTGCTTTTCTATTTCGGTTTTGGATTACTCGGAGTCTGCGTTGGGAGCTTTATTAACGTGGTCATACATCGTCTTCCCATCATGATCCGTTATCAACAACATTCTTACTGTTACGGACTACTCGATTTGGATGAGGAAGAAAAGCCTCCCTGCAATCTGATCTGGCCCCGATCAAATTGCCCCCATTGCTCGACACCGGTAAACCCCAGACATAATATTCCTGTGATTAGTTACGTGTGGTTAGTCGGAAAGTGTCACTCCTGCGAAAAGAAGATATCAATCCGATATCCATTAATTGAATGCATCACCGCAGCAATGACGCTTCATGCGGGTTTCGTATTTGGTCCCACTGTCGCCTTATTGTTTGCACTGGTATTCTGCTGGTTCTTGATCAGCCTTTGTTTTATCGATATTGAAACCCAGTTGTTGCCAGACAATCTTACCCTTCCGTTGCTATGGATAGGGCTTATTGCAAATTACTCATCCCTGTTTAACACGCTAGAGTCTGCTGTATTAGGCGCCGTCTTTGGATATTGTTCACTCTGGCTCATCTATCATATACATCGACTGATCACTGGAAAACCAAGCATGGGTTATGGGGATTTTAAGTTACTTGCTGCGCTCGGTGCATGGACGGGGTGGGAATTGTTACCCATGATCATACTCCTGTCTTCTATCTCTGGAATACTATTTGGATTGATAAAGATATTACTAAAACATAACCAACCCAGAACACCCATTGCTTTTGGTCCTTTTCTTGCTGGTGCAGGGTGGGCTACGCTCTTCTGGGGGATGCACTAAAATTTATTGGTATTAACCGACAATCAGGTAAGAGAGTCAGGTAAGAGAGTCAGGTAAGAGAGCCAGGAAAGAAAATCAGAACAGGCGACATAGTGATCTTCAGATTCAATAAAAGTGAAATGTCGAATAACATTTGATGATGAATCAGTGACTAATCAAAATATCGTACCGTTAATAGCCAGTTTCAATGGGGGAGAACCATCCCCTCGTTTTTCCATGGCAAGTATTCGACCCGTTGCCCACGTACCACCTTGCAGAACAGAGCAAAGGGGTAATTCCTCAGAGTTCTTGCCAAGTTCAGTGCGAACCCCTTCCGCAATTTTATCCAATAAATACACCGTAAGCGCTCTCCACTCCACCACTGGCTCAGATGCTAAAGCCAGTGGTCGCGCCAGTATCCCCGAACCCCTGGTCTTATCTTCAACCTTATCTTCGATCCTTTCTTTAACCTGAAGCACACCGCTATCCAGCAACAATCCTCCATTTCGGTATTCAGGTAAGCCAGTCAATTCATCAAGCCCGGTTACTTTAAACCCTCCCCATTCCAACGGTTCAACAAGAGAGTAACTTAACCACTGGGATAGCTTATGAAACGCAACAATACCATCTGTGCCTGGTTCACCCTCTACCCCATTGTAATAGCCGCAATCCCCCAGATTAACCCCTTTGTGATCATAGCCGCTTGGCCAGATGTCCCCGAAACCCATTAAAATCAATCGCAAAATTGAGGCCGCAGCAATAGTGTGACTTTGTTGATTTCTTGCTTCTTTTCCTCTGTCCTCCTGTTGAGACAATGCAATGCATTGATCATACAAATCTCCGGGTCGAGAGAGTACGTTACTCTTTGATAGAACCCTTCCCAACCCCTTTAGCAACTCCAGTCGCCCAGATAGCCCAATCAATGGATTGGTGTCACTGGATTGAAACCCCTCGGCAAGCTGATGAATGGACAATGTTTCCAGTGCATGAGCATCCACCCACCATCCCCGGTTCGAGTCAAATCTGGCAAGATGTTTAAAAAAGAAATTGATACTGGCCGCTGCCAGCCCTTCAGAGCGTGATAGTCGCTGCCCGGTAATTGAATCATGATAAATCCAGCTTCCTCCTGCTCCAGCATCAAGTAAGACGCTAACAAACGCCAGATCAATGGCACTCTTCGCCAATGCCTCCCTATTTACGCTAAAACCACTCACATGGTGGGCCCAAAGATCCGTTGACACAGACGGATTTTCCTTTTTCTGAACCACAAAGTGCCGCCATCGGCTATGCAGTGGAATATCTAGACTCGGGTAGTTTTCCACGCAGACCCCAACTACCCGATGAATACAATCACCAAGCTTTTCGGGGTGATACGAAAACCATTTCGTCTGATTTCGTTCAGCGAATTCCCCCACCTGATAACAACGTTGCCTTACTGCTTCTGCAGAAAACAGCTGGTCCAATGCATTCGTGTCGCTTTTTTTAGTGTCGCTTTTTACCAAATGAAAACTCCTAAAGGCGAATTTTCAACGTGGAACCAGCATAAGATAATTCTGTGGGATGTCATTCTTCTCGTTAATCCAAAACTTTCAGGGAAAACCAATCACTTTCAGTGCTTTCTTCCAGCACTCTTCCAGATCAGTATTCTTCCAGATCACGCCCGTGTTTTTGCTGTAATTCCCGCTCGGTTGGAACATCACCATCAGTGAAATATCCCGCGGCTTTCTTCGCATCCATTTCGACTTTAGCGTCGGGGGGA
>JAALKB010000184.1 GCA_011088265.1 Gammaproteobacteria bacterium | reverse complement strand
GCACTATCCTGGATGGCTTTATCTGGGATGTCTTAAAAGCTATTATCATTCGCTAGCGATAGCTCAAGCCGTTCAATGATGTGCATATCTTTGATGTTCATCCCTTTGTTTCCTGTAAGCATATTCAAAATTCCGGCCAGATCGCCATAGAGATCAGTCGTTAGGCAGTCCTCATCCGCCTTGGGCCGCGAGCACGACTTTATACAGCCCCCTGAACTCCGAGGCTTCCGAGCGCCATCTGGCGACCTCCGGTACGTTGATTACCTTTGAGGATCATGGTCATTCTTCGTGACGCCACTTTGGGGCTTAATGTCCATGCCTTCCTTAAAAATAGGCCACCTTATATAAGCCGTCAATGGGTGGCCTGTGGCGGCGAGTTCCAGAGATTTTCGTTTTTCTTTTGCAAAACGCTTGGAAAACCGGACGGATAGTGGTTTGCTCTGTTGTTTTTTCTAGTCATTTTACTGATTACTGATCTCCCGCTGAGGCAAGATCAGAAATGTGGATATAACCCGCCGCCTTTCCAGCACAGCTTCCCTCCAGATTGGTTAGTAATGTGCTTAGAGCAAGGGGTTTTTGTGCCTGTTTTAGTGGTTGATCGAAATCTCGTGAAGTAGTGTCTGATCAGCCATTGGGTTTCGTGCAAACTGTCTTTAACTTCCATGGCCAAAAAGGGGGATTCCATAAGCAGGATTCAGTGCAGATTATGAGTGGGATTTGGCCTGATTTATGTGGGGAATGAATTGGTGGGAATCTTCTATTTACGCTGTTTCGCTATTGAAGTAGCCGGCTCGTACGAGTATACTCGCCATCCTTAAAAGCGCGGCTCCATATGTAGGGGTTTGCTATGGAAACTTTGGAGTTTTCCTGAAGTGAGACTATGTGTTTAATTTGACTATGTATATGTGATGCATCATTTGTGCGATCCTAGTCTCCGCATTGTTTTATTGCGAATTGGTTAACCAGGACCCCGCTAATAGCGGGGTTTTGTTTTCCTGCTTGTTTTCCTAATCAGGGAAAAGATTTGTTTTGGGCCATTGGCCCATTTTTTGTATCTGGTTTATTTGTATCTGGTTTATCTGCACTATTATTGTGCGTGATGATCCGTGAGGCTGGAAGTAATACTTTAGAGTCAAAATGAGTGCGAGCCCAGAAAAACTGAAGGCATTGCTGGAGCCAACTATCGAAGAGTTGGGCTATGAACTTGTGCATCTGGAGTTGGCTACACAAAACCGGAATCAGGTGCTAAGAGTATACATTGACGCTCCAGGGGGAATATTGGTGGATGATTGCGCCACTGTAAGTCGCCAGTTGAGTGTTATTTTGGATGTTGAAGATCCGCTTAGTCAGGAATATTTGCTGGAAGTATCTTCTCCAGGAACAGATAGACCGCTAGCGAAACCGGAGCATTTTCAACGGTTTGTAGGAAAAAAAGCTCGAATCGTTATGCACGGATATGTGCTCGGGAGGCGCCGGTTTTTAGGGATATTGATAGAAGCAAATGATCAGTTTGCTGTTATGGAAATCGATGGTGAAGAGTATGAGCTTGAATACGAGGGTATGGAATCAGCCTGGAGCCTGTCTTTTAGTCAGGTGTAGAGTTTGATCCCGGGAGGCGTGGTGAGCTTGCGGGGACTTGGGGTTGGCGTAGAGTCTGAAAGTCAGTTCAGACTGGTTTTCAGTTCAGACTGGCTTTTTTTAATTATTGGATTGGTATCAATTGAATTATGGCGATTACTAATAATGAGATCCTGTTAATGGCAGAGGTTGTGTCCAGAGAAAAGGATCTTGATAAAGAAGTGATATTTAAAGCTATTGAAGCAGCACTAGCCACTGCGACGCGTAAATGGCACGCTGATGATATCGATGCCCGTGTCAGTATTCATCGCGATAGTGGGGATTATGACTCCTATCGGGTCTGGGAAGTCGTGGAGGATGAACTGCTTGAATTTCCGGATCGACAAATCACGCTTACCGAAGCAAAGGAAAGCGATGAAGACATTGAAGTCGATGACCTGATTGAAGAAGCCATGGATAAAGTGGAGTTCGGACGAATTGCAGCTCAAGCAGCCAAACAGGTCATTATGCAAAAGGTGCGCGAAGCTGAAAGGCACCAGGTTGCAGAACGCTATCGGGACAAAATGGATCAGCTGGTTTCAGGAACGGTTAAAAGAATGGACCGTGGGAATGCCATTATTGATCTTGGTGATGCTGAAGCTGCACTAATCAAGAGTGAAATGATCCCCAGAGAAGGGCTGCGTCCTGGAGACAGAATTAGGGGGCTGTTAAAAGAGATTGATGAAGAAGCCCGGGGACCGCAATTAATCTTATCGCGAATTTCTCCCAGGTTCCTGATTGAGTTATTTAAATTGGAGGTTCCAGAAGCCGGTGAGGGAATCATAGATATACTGGGCGCCGCCCGGGATCCCGGATCTCGAGCGAAAATTTCTGTTAGGTCCAATGACAGTAATGTTGATCCAGTGGGTTCTTGCGTGGGAATCCGCGGATCACGAGTTCAGAGTGTGTCTAATGAAATTGCGGGTGAGCGAGTGGATATCATTGTCTGGTCAGATAATATCGCTGAATTTGTTATCCAGGCACTTGCTCCGGCAGAAGTGGAATCTATTTATGTCGATGAAGACACGAATAGCATGGATGTAGTGGTCACCGAGGAAAATCTCTCCAGAGCGATCGGCAGAGGGGGACAGAATGTTCGTTTGGCGTCAGAGCTGACAGGATGGGAATTGAATCTGATGACTGACAAGGATGCGGCGGAAAAGCAGGATGCCGAGCAACAGGTGCTGGTGGAGAAATTCATGTCCCTGTTGGACATTGATGAAAACATCGCCATCATTTTGGCACAGGAAGGGTTTAACACCCTTGAAGAAATTGCCTATGTACCCAAGCAGGAAATTCTCGAAATTGAAGAGTTCGATGAAGAACTCGTTGATGAACTACGTAATCGAGCCCAGGATCACCTGTTGACATCGGCTATTGCTTCTCAGGAGGAAAAGGAACCTGCGGAAGATTTACTTAATATGGAAGGCATGGATGAAGACACAGCACGGGCGTTGGCTAGCGGTGGTGTTAGGACAATGGAAGACCTGGCCGAGTGCGCTGTTGATGAGGTTTTGGATATTATCGAGATCGACGAAGGGAGAGCGAGTGAATTAATCATGACCGCCCGGGCACCGTGGTTTGAGTGACAGTGAGTAACGTTATGAATGCATAGCACCAGCCAGAATTCGAAGTGATTTCTGAAAGTAGGTAATTTGAAATACAGGTCTTAATATGTCCCAGGTAACAATAAACAGCTTTGCCAAACAAATCGGCATCAGCATCGAGAAGCTGCTGGATCAGCTCGAGCATGCAGGTATCAGTGGCAAAACCAAGGATGACTTGCTTGAGGACGAAGAGAAAATTAAATTGCTTAGATTTCTTAAAGGAGACTCTGCGAGAAAACCTTCCGGGGCGCAGAAAATCACATTGAGGAAAAAAACCACGGATGAGATTACCCAAACATCCCGAACTGGTGCTGCCAGAAAGGTACATGTTGAGGTGAAAAAAAGACGGACGTTTGTTAAACGTTCTGAGCTTGGTCAGCCAGAGTTAGTGGAACAAAAAGCGGAAACTCCGCAGGTTGAAAAAGTTGCGCCCGTTGAAGCTGAGGCTAAACCAGTTAAAAAACGTAAAGCCAGAAAGGTTACGATCACTAAAAAAACGGAAAAGCCGGCTGCTGAAGAAGCTTTGACTGAAGAGACTTTGGTGGACGCTAGGACCGATTCGCAAGCTGTTGATGATCAATCTGCTGATGACAAGACTGGTGCGATTTCTTCATCCGTGGAAGATCAGGTTCTTTCTGAAGCTGAAAAAGCAGTCGAATTAGAGGTTGGAAAGCAGGCTGATGAAGAGGTAATCGAAGCAAAATCACAGGAAGAAGCTGGTGCTGAAGTAGAAACTGAGGAAGAAAAACTTAGAAAGCAAGAGGAAGCAAAATTGGCGATGGAAGAGGAAGCCCGCCAACAGGCAGCGATGGAAAAGGAAAAGGCACAGTTTGAACTGCTACAGAAGGAAGCAGAGGCTATGGCCGAGGTTGCTATTGAAAAAGAAGTAAATGCGACGATCAAAAAGGAAAAAGAAGCAGAAAGGATAGCCCGGGAAAAACTGGAAGCGGAAGCCAAATTGAAGGCGGAAGCCGAAGCAAAGGCGAAATCAGAAGCCGATGCGAAGGAAGATTCACTCAGGGGACAGGGTAAGAAAGGTAAGAAGGGCAAACGTGACAGGGGCGATCTCTCCAGAGGGCGGGAGGAGCTTCACGCGTCCAAGAAAAGAAAAGATAAGGGTCGAAGACAGCCTGCCCGAAAAGCCGGGAATATTTCTTCCACCATTTCTGAGCAGCATGGTTTTGAAAAACCCACTGCACCTGTGATTCACGAAGTGGAGGTGCCAGAAACCATTACTGTTGGCGAGTTGGCATTAGCTATGTCCATTAAAGCCGGCGAAGTTATCAAAATGATGATGTCAATGGGTTCCATGGTAACGATCAACCAGATTCTGGACCAGGACACAGCAGCATTGCTGGTTGAGGAAATGGGGCACACCGCCAAAATCTCCAATAACGACGATCCCGAGTCAATGCTTAGTGAGCAGGAGTCGGATGAAGAAGAAATCCCTCGATCACCGGTGGTTACCGTTATGGGCCACGTTGACCATGGTAAAACATCGTTGTTGGATTATCTGCGAAAAGCAAAGGTTGCGGCAGGTGAAGCTGGTGGAATTACCCAGCATATCGGTGCCTATCGGGTTAGTTTAGGGGGGCAGGATATTTGTTTCCTGGATACACCAGGGCACGAAGCATTCTCTGCAATGCGAGCCCGGGGTGCCAAAGCAACTGACCTTGTTATTCTTGTTGTCGCTGCGGATGACGGAGTTAAGCCTCAGACTATCGAGGCAATTAACCATGCCAAATCTGCTAACGTGCCCGTTATTGTTGCAATTAATAAAATTGACCGGGAGCAGGCTGACCCAGGTCGTGTGCGACAGGAACTATCGAACTACGATGTAATCTCGGAAGAATGGGGTGGTGACGTCATGATGAATGAGGTTTCAGCACTGACCGGACAAGGCGTAGATGGATTGCTCGAATCCGTATTGTTACAGGCAGAAATCGCAGACCTCAAAGCAAGAGCTACCGGTAAGGCATCAGGACTGGTCGTCGAGGCTCGGTTGGATAAAGGCCGTGGTCCGGTTGCTACGGTGCTGGTTCAGCAAGGCTCCCTGAAGAAAGGCGATATTATTCTTGCTGGTCGGGAATCTGGTCGTGTCCGGGTTCTGTTGAATGACCACGGTAAACCAATTGGCGAAGCCGGGCCATCGACACCGGTTGAGATCCAGGGGCTGGCTGGCGTGCCAGTTGCAGGTGATGATCTGATTGTCGTTAGTGATGAAAGAAAGGCTCGGGAAATTGCATTGCATCGTCAAGGCCGTTTCAAGGAAGTCAAGTTGGCGAAGCAACAGAAGGCTAAACTCGAAAGTATGTTTAACCGAATGGAAGAGGGGGAAGTCAAATCACTGAATTTGCTGGTTAAAGCAGATGTTCAGGGTTCAGTTGAGGCATTGAGTGAGTCGCTGGAAAAACTTTCTAATGATGAAGTATCGGTAAAAGTGGTTCATGGAATAGTGGGTGGAATCAATGAGTCGGATGTTAATCTGGCTATGGCTTCCAATGCCACCATCATTGGTTTTAACGTTCGTGCCGATGCCTCTTCGAGAAAACTGATTGAGAATGAAGGGATCGATGTTCACTATTACGCCGTTATCTACGATGTGGTCGATCTGGTAAAAGCGGCTATGAGTGGTATGTTGTCGCCAATCCTGAAAGAAGAACATGTTGGTCTGGTAGAGGTGCGTGATGTCTTCAAGGCTCCAAAGATTGGTTCTATTGCGGGTTGTTATGTCACTGAAGGTATTGTGAAACGTAATTTACCGGTTCGGGTATTGCGGGATAACATCGTTATATTTGAAGGTGCTATCGATTCGTTGAGACGATTTAAAGACGACGTACAGGAAGTCAAGAACGGTTATGAATGTGGTATTGGTATCAAGAACTACAATGACATTAAGGTGGGCGACCAAATTGAGGTCTTTGAAGTTACTAGTACGGCCCAGGTTGTCTAGAATTCGATGACCTTTGGCTTCATGACTTCTGGCTTCAGGGTTTTTATTTGGTCCACCATGTCTAATCTATTCTGCTAAAGACCCTATATTAAGCGTTTATGCCAATGCATGAAGTTGACCGAACCCGGCGTGTAGCGGAACTCGTGAAGCGAGAGCTTGCGACCATTATTTCCCGGGAGCTCAATGACAATCGTATTAATTCGGTCACAATAACGAGCGTCACTGTGACCAAAGATCTCAAACAATCAGTAATTTATGTCTGTTCGTCTGATAAGAAAACGCCATCTAAAGAAATTGAAAAGCTGTTAAATAATGCGTCCAGGTTCTTACGTAGATCGCTCTGCCAGCAAGTTAGCTTACGGATTATGCCCACGCTTTTGTTTAAATACGATGAAACCATCCAACGAGGGATTGAGATGACCGCATTAATCGAGTCGCTAAACAGGAATCGGGACTCAGAATAAACACGCAGTAGGATGAGTAAGCCAAGGCGGCGTAAGGGGCTGCAAATTAACGGTATGTTATTGCTTGATAAACCCACGGGAATGTCCTCCAACCATGCCTTACAAAAAGCAAAACGAATATTCCAGGCAAATAAGGCGGGGCATACTGGTAGTCTCGACCCCCTCGCAACTGGCGTCCTACCACTGTGTTTTGGGGAAACCACAAAAATTGCCTCCTATTTCCTAAATGGCGATAAGGAGTATTCCGTGTCTATTTTACTGGGTATTTCCACGGACTCCGGGGATTCTGAAGGGGAAGTCATAGAACAAAAACCCATTGAAGTTTCTCGGGAACAAATTGACATGGTGCTTCAACGATTTAAGGGAAGCTATTCCCAGATTCCTCCCATGTTCTCGGCGATTAAACAAAATGGTCAACCTCTGTATAAGCTGGCGAGAAAAGGAATCGAAGTTGAAAGAAAAGGTCGTGATGTTACTGTGTACCGTTTAACGTTAGACAACTGGAACAATCAGATTCTGGACCTGACAGTATCCTGTTCAAAAGGTTTTTACATTCGCATCTTAGCCACCGAAATCGGAGAGGCCCTGGGCTGCGGCGGACATGTGATCCGTCTTCGTCGAACTGGACTGGGACAATTTCAACTCTCCAACACGGTAACACTGGAATACCTGGAAAGCCTTGCCACTGCCCGAGAAAGAGAATCTTTGCTGATTCCCTCTGATCAGGCGTTAACTCATTTTCCAGAAGTTGTTCTACCAGAAAACCTTGCTGCTTATTTGATACGGGGGCAGTCGATTAGGTCAGCGGCATCCAAAGGGCTTGTTGAGAACGAATTGATTAGAATGTATTCCGATGGCGGCTTGTTTCTCGGTTTGGGAACATTGTCTGAAGAAGGAAAAATTGTTCCTAAAAGGATGTTTGTTTCCCAGTAGTTGTCTGCTTCGGTTATGCCATGTTAGAGGATTGGTTCGAGTCTATTGGTTCGAATCCACTGGTTTGAGTCTATTTAGCATTATCCGTCAGTCAGACAATACTAAACGGACGAAAAGAAACAGGAGAGGGTGCGAAGGGGCGGGGGGACTTCGAATACGCAGAAAGCAGGGTGTGTAGACGCGAGGAGAGTGTGGGGGGGGGGGGGGCGGGGGGGGGGGGGGGCGGGGGGGGGGG
>JAALKB010000183.1 GCA_011088265.1 Gammaproteobacteria bacterium | reverse complement strand
ATATCCAGTTTATACTGGATATGTAGCCTTTTCGGGTTCTTCAGGGACGACTAGTCTACCTCGCTCCAACTTATGCATGAACTCCCTAAAGAGAACTTCTAGTAGTGAAATCCCGGCTAAAAGCCGGGATTTAGTTTTCGAGAAGGATAGCGAGTGATTGGATAATTCTGTCCTACCGACACCATCATATCGAGACACCCTATCGATATCTTCTGGCTCCATACAGCAAAAACACTGGGGCGATAGCAGCCGCTATCCAATACACGGGTTCCAGCAAATTTTCACTGCGACCTGTTTGGCTTGCAACAAAAGCAACCACGCCAAAACAGACAGTTATCGACATCTGGGAATAGTAGCTTTTTATTATCAGATAATCATGGCCAACGGTTGTTTTGGCGAGATCGTAAAATCGCTTATTCATTGCTAATCGAAAAAATGAAGTGAAAAATGTGATTAGAACGAGGGTAAAAAACAGCATTGTCAGCGTGAGCTGATCACCCACAACAGCCCTTAAGCCCCAGGCAATTCCATACACCGAGACCGCGAAAAGATAAATTCTCTTTCGACCTAATTTATCGATAGTATTTTTCAGTATGTAGAAAAGGGCGCCAAAAATCACCGCCAATACCATAACGATTAAACCTAAAGTAGCAAAACTCTCGTGTGCTAACAAAAACAGGGAGAGAACCCAAAAAAAACTTTCAAGAAAAAGATAGTATCCATCCACGATAAATATCGTTCTTGAAAACTCTTTGTCTTTGAATTTAATGATGTCTCTGATCCGAACACTGGGTCTACTGACGAGTGTTTCAGGGTAGGATGGGTGGCTTCTCCATAAAAACACCATTCCCACTATCCCAATAGTAATTGAGACATAGAGTAGATAAATGAAACTGGTGGTTTCGAGCAGGAACCCGCCAATCAGAATTCCAATCTGTAGCAACAAACCGACAAAAATCTGAAAGTTGCCATATTTTCTCCCTGAATTATCCAGAGTTATAAGGTCAAAAAATAGCGCTCTTTGGGTAGTCCAAAAGAAGCTGTTATATGTTCCATAGATCAAACCGAGCATTATCAATACTTTGCCGTCCATATCCAGATGCTGGATATTAAGCAGCAGGACCACCTCCAACAACACAGACACGCTCATGAGCGCAATCAAACTGATTTTCCATCGCAACCGATCCCAAACCCACATCCCGAAACAAAAGCCCAGACCACTGAGGGAAATGAAAAATGCAACCGCTCCCAGACTAAATCCCTCTTTCCATAAGTAGACCGGCAGATAGAAAGGAAAAATACCAATCAGTAAGGAATGCAGTCCAAGGAACTGATAAAAGACTCTTGAATTCTGAGGCATCTAGAAAATGTCTTTGTCAGAGATATCCAGATTGTCCAGCTTTTCCAATGCCTTACTAAAATCCTCGGCTTCACCATAACGTGGATAGTGATGCATCTTCATATAGGGTCGCGAATTTACCTCGATGAAGATGCACTTTTGTTCGGTGTAACTGACTTCAATGCCTTTTTCAAAAATGACGTCAATACCAAGAACATTAGCGCCGAACATTTTGACAACTCTTTTGAACAACTCACCATTCTCTTCGGGAATAGTGAGTTGATTGACAATTTCTACTACCCCTCCGGGAGATAGTGCTACCCGATGAAACAATTCGATATGTTCACCCTTCCCAGGCACAGACTCCAAAGAGAGCTTCTGCTTTGCCAAATGTTGTAATACAGCATCGCTTTTTTTGATAGGGAAAATGACCGGATGCAAATTCATCTTCTGACGTATATCATTTTCGTCATCGATAAGTTTTGAGATATTATCTTGTCCGTTTCCGATCACGAAAGGGGAATATCTTCTGATAACTGAAATGTATTCAGAACCTGTGGTCAGAACCCTGTAATTTGACCCCTTGAGATACTGCTCTATCACAGTAGTCGGCCACCAGACTTTTGCCCAAAAAATAGCTTCCCACAATTCACGATAGCTGTTTATTGGAAAATAACTCCCCCGGGAATAGCCACTGACATTAGGTTTAATCACCAAGGGAAAACCATGTTTTTTTGCAAACTGATGGGCTTTCCAGGGCCAAAGGAAAATCAGCCCCTTAGCATGGGGCACGTTATTTTTTGCGAAGATTGTTCGCCCTTGCTCTTTCGACCGACAGCCTTTTCTAACTTCGAGTGAATTGTAGTTACTGCAACCGTTCATATACCGCTCGCTAATCCATCGATAAATGAACGCCTTTAACTTCCTCATATCTTACTTCTCAAATAGTTCAGTAACTTACTGCGCCGATCATAAAGCATGATCTTTGTGAACACGGGTTTCGTCTCGCGGGTTTTGTCTCTTGCCCAGGTATTTCTTGCAAGACATAACATGTAATATCGGATCATTCCCCACAGATCAGTCCAGCTGTATTTCTGATCCAGCATATTGATGGGCATGGGGAGAAATAAATTGATTTCGATAATATCGAACTTTCCATCGAGAAGTTCACTAATGGAATTCGACTTCGCACTCATTCTGGATATATTGAAGCTTCCAATTTCGCTAACATACTGCCAAAGCCGGTGCTTGTCCGGCTCACTCAGCTGGTCTGTTATTTCCACATACCGGGTATTACCGTTGTAGATACTATTGATGGGACTGGATTCGTGGGAATTCACTGCCTCAGTGATGGTGAATACCGAAAAAGACTGTGGCTCCTTGTGGTGGCGTATGGTGAATATTTCGAACTCATGACATTTCGTGGTTCCTTCCTGGACGAGATAACGTATCCCTTGTTGTGAGAGTTCTTTTCGGGCGGTATGGAGCTCCCGGACATCATTTACTTTGATAATCCCCTTGGCATTTTGTCCCCATTCCGGTTTCAGGAAAGCTGGATATTGCCTGGGTTCACGAACGCCGTCATCATAGAATTGTTCCAGTCGCCATTTTTCCGGAATACGATTATCAATGGCGATCTTGGAATAGATTCCCTCTTGCCGATCAAAGTACAGCGCATTAAGTTGGAAAAACTTGCACGGTTTTGTGCCAATTCTGATGCACCATAGAATGTACGTCACCACCATCAAAATAGTGATCTTCATGGCACTAAAGCCCTAAAAAACGATGGTAATACCGATTAAAAAGTAACGTTAATCTTCCACTTTATGGTTAATGAACCACAAAGCCACTCCCAGGACCAAAATGGAAACAGCTGAATAAAACAGGCTTCCGTTATCACTTTTTCCTTCATGTATTACCTCAATACCGAGGGGGGTTGCCAGATGGAAAAACACCGCACCAGCCATTACTGCGGATGCCATGATTCCGCCAAGCTTATGATAAGAGACTCGGGTCCCAGTGTTCTTAGCCAGGCCCATCAGGGATAATAACCATAAAACAAAAGGTAACAGAAGTATCAGTGATATTAATAGCTCAAAACCGCCGACAACAAACGGCCCAACATTCGCAAACAGGTTGCCAATACCGCTTCCAACCAGGCCCACCATCCATTGACCGATAGTGCCGAAGATGTGTTGGGTATCCGGGTGCATGGTAAATTTATATGGCAGGGAAAAAAGAAAGACATAACACATCCACAACACAATAACCCAACTAATAGTGGCAACTACTTTATTATTCATATTCGGTTTTCTATTCCAGATTTGATTGGTGAGCCCCGTTAACAATTTGCAGTCTGTTTTTCACAGATTGTGCAGATTTTTCAGGGCTTCGAAAAATGGAGCTACAGGCTTTTGACCTGTAACCGTATTGTCAAAGACAAATAAAGCCGCTGATAGTTTCATACAAAAAATAACTGGAAAACACAACCCCGGACGCTCATTCCAGAAGTAGGGGATTCTACCTCAAGAAAAGGTGATTAAAGATGCTTTTTATGGTCCGGACACCATGGAAACGACAAAATAAGTAGTCATACTCTTTTCGGGAACGAAATAGTTTTCCCTCATTTCCCGAGCTTGGTCCTGACACTTTCGATCTTGTCTTTTATCGACTGCTGCCGATCATTACGAGTACCCAATCGGATCGTCGTACCGATTCTTGGCGCCCCCATTTCATGAAGCGTCTCATGACAACGCTTGATCGCTTCCATTACTTCATCCCACTCTCCTTCAATGTTGGTGCCATACGCATGCATATTGATATCCAAATCCATCGATTGAAAAATCTTCTGACACTCCACAACGTATCGTGAAACGGAGACACCCACACCAATAGGGGAAACACATACATCTGCCATCGCTTTCATTCATTTACCTCAATTGTTCAATGATTTTTATTCAGATCCCTCAGGATCTTCGATTCGAAACGCCCTCTGACAGCTCATGGAATTAACTCATCCTGACTTCTTGCATAATACGGCAAGGCAACCACCTTTATAATCACTTCCACATCCATTCTACAGACTTTCATTCATGTTAACCATCTTTGAAGTGATACTTTTATTCATCACGGTTATCGCTGTTCTGATTTTGATCAAAAACCAGCAAATGAAAGAGGTCGCTAATGACATTGCAATACGCTTTTGCCAACAGAATAACCTGCAATTTCTTGACGGAACCGTCAGCCTTGGCGCCATAAAACCTGACAAACACTTTCCAATGTTATTTCGGCAATACCGGTTTGAATACTCGGTGGACAAAGTAAATCGTCATTTAGGCAGTATCTCGATTATCGGTCGACACATTCAAAGTGTGTATGTCGACCCTGAACATTTGGACAAAACCCTAGGTGGCATGTCATAACGTACCGGGATAACTACCCCCATCGACAACGATATTCTGACCCGTTAGATATCCCGTGTGCACGCTGCACAAAAAAGCGCAAAGCTCCCCCAGCTCCTGGGGATCGCCGAAACGACCGCTTGGGTTAAGTTGACGCCCTTTAACCATCTGCTCTTCAATGCTGATTCCAGCAGCATTTGCCCTGGACTCCATGGTTGTTTTCAGCCGATCCGTTTCAAACGGTCCGGGTAGAATGCCGTTTATGGTGACGCCGCGAGAGGCAACCTGGCGGGCTAGCCCAGCAATAAACCCCGTTAATCCTGCTCTCGCTCCATTTGACAAACCAAGGCTTGGGATGGGTGCTTTCACCGTGGCCGAAGTAATGTTGACAATACGGCCAAATCCTTTTTCCATCATTGAGTCCACCGTGGCTTTTATCAACATAATGGGAGTCAACATATTTGCGTTAACGGCTTGATTCCATTGTTCAACATCCCATTCCCGAAAGTCCCCTGGTGGTGGTCCACCTGCATTGTTGACCAGAATATCCGGGGTACTGCAAGGCGCCAGCAATGCTTGTCGTCCTTCCTCCGTGGTGATATCAGCCACAACACCCTGGACGTTTGCCGTAGCGACTTTTTCTATCTCCTGGACCGCAAGGGCAAGTGTATCGGCGTTCCTTCCATTGACGATGACGTTTACCCCTTCCTTAGCCAGAGCGATCGCACATGCCTTGCCCAAACCTTTACTCGACGCACAAACGATAGCCGTTTTGTTGCTGATTTGCAGATCCATCGATGTTTCCTCTAAGTTGTTACCAAAAGACGCTGAATAATGCCATAAATTAGCGTCTCGCTTTGGTATTGTCTAATAAAAAAGCGCCAAAACAAAACCACAATGAGAAGACTGAAATGAAACCCTTCTATCCCATTTTCATGTTTCGTCATTTTTTCGCCACTCCCAAGCCATGGCTAATTTATTTTTTATTACTCTCCCCGGCAATTTATGCCGAAGAGCCGGTCAGCAAACGCCTTTTTGATAGTGTTGCAATCGATGGCCATGACACTGTGGCCTATCATCAAACGAATACCGTTTCGCAACATGTTTCAACCAGGGGAAAGGATGATTTCACGGTGGAGTGGAAGGGGGCTGAATGGCGATTCGCGAGCCAGAAAAGCCGTGACGCTTTTGCCGCAGATCCGACCAGGTTCTCTCCTGCTTATAACGGTCACTGCGCAAATGCACTAAGTCTGGGAGAAGGCCTTATTAGAACGGATGGAACTCACTGGGAGATTTTCGATAATCAACTCTATCTATTTTATGCCTCCCGGGGTCGGGACCGTTGGCTTGGTGGAAAGGACTATCATGTCTACAAAGCAGTAGCGGATGAAGCATGGAAGGAAATTTTACAAATCCATCCAACCCAGAGTACTTCTGCAATGGTTGTGAACGACCATTTTGAGTAAGTAATAATCAACCTCTGGGTTGCAACTTCATAATCGCTCTGCCGCATTCGCTTTAATATTTCCCTTTTTCCCTTTTTCCCTTTTTCTTTTTATTGTCACTAGCTATGTGAGGGCTCCACGCTCTGGTTGATCTTCGCTCATCCCAACCTGACTCGCCCTGATCTATGTAGAGGATCCCTGGGTGGTTTTTCGTTTGGGGATCAAATCAAAGACGGATATTTCGTTCATTGAACCCAATCGCATCAACGGCCCCCAGGTTCCGGTACCGCTAGAGACATACAGTCGGCTTTCTCCTTCAACGAACATTCCCCGTATTCGCTTAAACTGTTGTTTAACGAGTAGATTAAAAGGGAAAATCTGGCCATTGTGAGTATGACCAGACAGCATGAGGTCAATACCATGGGCTCTGGCATCCCGCCATCCCCGGGGCCGATGATACAGTAGCACCTGATAGCTAGCACTATCCAGATCCATTAGTGGCAGATTGATTTTCAATTGATCCGGTCTGTCTGCATCGTCCACGCCTAGAAACATTAGCTCGTTCTCGCGGACACAATTTTGCCTGAGAGTCGTGAGCCCTAGTCTTTTTGCAATATCGAGAATTTTTTCCAGGTCCGCATATCGCTCATGATTTCCGATGCAAAAATAGGTTTTTGCCTCTAATTCCCTGAGTGAAGACAACGCCTGATACCCTACGGCGCTACTGTCAATTAGATCACCAGTAATGACAACGAAATCAGGTTCCAGGGCATTAAGCTTCGACACAATACGGCCCATAAATCCCTCTTGTCTGGAACCAATATGGACATCACTGATTTGGGCAATTCGGTATGAGCGCTCTAGTTTTTCGCTAGAAATCTTGTGTTTCTTCACACTAAGGTGATGGGAAAAAGCAATTGCTCCAATCACCGCCAGGGTCGCCGTAATCATTACTCCATAGCCAAGAACCAGGTCGCTGGTTGGAACCACCAACCGGAGACCCTCGGTCACCAGGGTTAACGTGGCGAAAACAGAGCTAATACCCATCCAATGCACCACAATATATCGAATGACTATTTTCGGTCCACTAAAGGAATACCACAATGCCAGGATGCTCACCCCCCAAAGCACCAGCATTTCCAACAAACCAAAATTTGCCTGTGGGTTTAGCCAATGAAAAAGGCGCGCCACAGGATAGACAAAGACATAAAAACAGGTTATTGGAAATAAGGTGTAAAACAACAATCTGGTACGATTCATTTTTTGGGTTTTCTATGGACAATGATGAATGGGTAGTCTGGTTTTAGGATCTGAATTTGTATCAGACTGCAAATCTGTGAAAATTTTCCTCTCTTGACCAATCGCGGAGACTCCTGATCGTGAAAAGCGGGTCAATAGCAAAGCAGAAACCAGCGCTTCCAGAATATTTTTTTTGATTGGCTTAATTATAATTGCACACCCCTTTTATAGCCTTCAGATCTTACCTTGAAAAACCCAAACCGGTTACGTAAAACAAAAATAATCACAACCATCGGCCCAGCTTGTGATTCCATCGATACTCTTACGGAGATGGTTGCCGCGGGAATGAATGTCGCCCGTCTCAACATGTCACATGGAAGCCCAAAAACCCACCGGGAAACCCTACAACGAGTCCGCCAGGCGGTGGCTAATATGAACACCAGCATCGCAGTAATGCTGGATACCC
>JAALKB010000182.1 GCA_011088265.1 Gammaproteobacteria bacterium | reverse complement strand
GATTGAAAAAATTAAATGTTGCTTTAATTTTCTCCTATGTTACTTAAGTGACTCGTTAATAATCACACGCGAGGATACTCGATGAATATTCAGACCAGAATTGATGTTGCAAAAGATGCGGATGTTCGTAAACGATCGCATATTGCTGTGAGCCTGAGGGACAGAATTAAGTTAGTTTCGTTGGATGACATTTACTATTTTAAGGCAGAAAACAAATATATCGTCATTCATACCAAGAGTGAACAGCACCTCATTACCGGAACTCTGAACGACCTGGAAAAGGAGTTAGGAGAAGGGTTTATCAGAATTCATAGAAATGTCCTCGTATCTACCCGCTATCTGGAAGGTTTGGAAAAAAATGAAGATGCACGCTGGTGTGTATTGTTTGGCGGTATTGACGACAAACTGGAAATTAGCCGACGTCAGACCCCCAATATCCGTAAGTGGTTGCGCTCCGGAATAAAGTACTAGCCTGGAAGTACCTGCATTTGGATCCGAGCGGAGAACAATCCAGAAAGAGCGAAGGCCCTTAGCCCTTAATCTGGGGCCTTGCGCAATTCTTTGTTTGGACTGTACCCTGCACCGGGATTGACTTAACACGATCCGGAATGTGGTGTCTATCCGCGATCTGAAACAATGCTCAAATTTGATCTAAACTTCTGCAGCGCAGATCGTTTTGATCAGGGATGGGGTTGTCAGGCAGACTATCACTATGTTTTGTAGGTTTTAGTGTTCAGGTGAAGCCAGGCGGATGGTCATGTTGGTGGATGAGTCTTTACAGGATGCAGGTAATCAAAAAGGCCATCATCAAAAAGGCCAGTGAAAACTCTTTATGAGTGAAAATTTGCAGAAAATGCACTTAAACACTCTGTACCAGTTTAGGGAACCATTCCTGTTTCCCGGAGCTGTTTTTCTTCCTGGAATTGTTTTCCTCAGCAGGTGTTGTTTTTCTCCGAATGGTGGTGGATTTCAGGCGGTGATGTTGGTTTATCCAGAAATTCTTTAGCTTTCTTGTTGTTCTATGGCCTTGATTTGTTCTATGACCTTGATCAAAATAATTGTCAGACAGGGCATGGAATAGCACGTTAGTTGTTAGGCTGATTTGCTCGGTTGGAACTAAACTTTGTACCGGACGTCTTTTACAGATTGAGCATTCCTCGGAGTATTTAGGTCTTTGGAATACCTAAGCGTGAACCACCGAGCTGCAATTGGCGTTGGAGTTGCCAATATAGATTAACTCTGCAACAAGTTATCATCTTTTCTCTGATGCTCTTCCTTAAACTGGCTTCAATCCAAAAGTCGTATTGCAATTTAAACTTTCGCCCTCATTAGTCACATCCGGTTGCCGTTAAATAGGGAGGTGATTTTATTGTCACCGTATCAGGTCCTAACAGGGAATTATGTTACAATCCCGCGCCTTTTTGGTTGCCGCTGCTTTACTTGGTTTATAATTTCATACATCTTTAACTTGCGAGAATTTGAGCAATGCCCTGGAAACAACCTGGATCCGACGGAAATGACAATGATCCTTGGGGTCAAAAGAACAACAGTAATAACGGAAGTGATCGGCAGGATGGGCCTCCTGATCTGGATCAGATTTTTCGTGATGCGAAGGACCGGGTAGATTCTATTTTTGGCGGTCGAAAGGGTGGTGGCGGCAGAAGAGGATCGGGTTCCGGCGGGTCGTCCCTCGGCGGCGGTGCCATTGGGTTAATTCTGCTAGTTGGTATTGGGATGTGGTTGTTTAGTGGAGTTTATACGGTTGACCAGGGGGAGCAAGCCATAGAGCTCCGTTTTGGTAAATACAAGGAAACAAACGAAGCAGGTTTGAATTGGCACATTCCGGCTCCATTTGAATCCGTTGAAATGGTCAATGTAGAGAATGTTAACACCGTTGAGGTAGGGTACAGAAAGAACGGACGAAATATTCAGTCAGTACCAAGGGAAGCGCTGATGTTAACCGAGGATGAGAATATCATCGATATACAGTTCGCGGTGCAATATGACATAAAGAACCCTACCGATCTGTTGTTTAATGTCAGTGAGTACAATAGCCGCGATATCGCAAATACTGTTGTCAGACAAGCCACAGAGAGTGCAGTGAGGGAGATTGTTGGTCGAAATACAATGGACTTTGCGATTACTGATGGTAGAGCCCAACTTGCCATTGAAACAAAAATATTGGTTCAGGAGATACTTGATCGTTACGAAACAGGTATCAATATTCGCTCAGTTGAAATGCAAAACGCTCAGCCACCCATGCAGGTTAAAGATGCGTTTGACGATGTAGTTCGAGCCAGGGAGGACGAGGAGAGATTGAAAAATCTCGCTGAGGCCTATGCAAACGATATTATCCCCAAGGCAAGAGGCTTTGCCTCCAGGGCAGTTCAGGAAGCTGAGGGATATCAGGCCGCTGTTGTCGCCCGCGCTGCGGGTGAATCATCGAGGTTCATGCAGATACTGGAGGAGTATCAAAAGGCTCCTGATATAACAAGAGAGCGTCTATATCTTGAAACCATGGAACAGGTGATGAGCAACTCCAGTAAAATGTTCATTGACCAAAAAGACGGCGGCAACAATGTAATGTATCTGCCCCTTGATCAGCTTCTAAAAGATCGGGCCCAATCATCTGGGTCTTCAACTGGTCGATCGGACTTCAATAGCTCTTCAATATCTGGGGCTAACCAACAACAATCCAGTAATAATGGATTTAGATCCACAACCCGAGATGCTAATCGTCAGGGGAGAGAATAGTTATGAATGGTAAAACACTGATATTCGTTGTTCTGGTAGCAATTTTGGGGGCTGTTGGTATGTCTGCAGTCTATTTTGTTGACGAAAGAGAAAGGGCTATTATTTTCCGATTCGGGGAAATTGTTGATTCTTCGGTTGGGCCCGGTTTGAACTTTAAAACCCCATTCATTAATAATGTTCAGTATTTTGATGCCCGGGTTCAGACTATGGACGCTGACCCCGCAGAGTATTTGACCATTGAGAAAAAGAACCTTGTTGTAGATTCATTTGTTAAGTGGAGAATAAGGGATGTACACCGGTACTACACACGGTTAAATGGTAGAAAATCGAATGCTCGCTTGAGGTTGTCTCAACAGGTCAATGATAGTCTTCGACAGGAATTCGGTAAACGCCCGGTTCAGGACGTGATTTCAGGAGACCGAAACGAAATTATGGAAATAGTTCGAGAGTCCATGAACGAAGAAGCAGCTAATTTAGGAATCGAAGTTATTGATGTCAGGCTTAAGCGAGTTGACTTGGCACAAACGATCAGTGAACGGGTATATCAGCGTATGGCTGCTGAACGGGAAAGGGTTGCAAAGGAGTTGCGGGCCCAGGGTGAAGAGGAAGCCGAAAAAATTCGAGCAAATGCTGATAAGCAAAGCCAGATTTTACTGGCTAATGCGAATAATGAAGCTGAGCAAATTCGCGGTGAAGGTGATGCATTAGCGACGGCAACCTATGCTAACGCGTTCGGGCAGGATAAGGAGTTTTATTCCCTATACCGAAGTCTGAATGCTTATCGGGATAGCTTTAGCAACAAACAGGATTTGATGATATTGGATCCCAGTTCAGATTTTTTCCGATACTTTAAAAACTCCAGCGCTAACTCGTCAAACTAATCAGGAATAGTGGCAGACCGGAAAGTATCGCTGGTATTTTTTTATGGCATGGGGTGATCTGGCTGTCGCATTTCCCCTCTATCTTATATTAGAGGGGATATTTCCATTTCTATCTCCTGATCAATTCCGGAAATACATGGGGAAAATAGCTTCCATGTCTGACAGCTATTTGAGACGAGCCGGACTCACCTTCATGGGATGTGGCATTGTACTGCTCTATCTTGTTCGTTAAATTTATCTAGGCAATGGCTGTTAACTTCCAGGTTCGGACAAATGAAAACCATTTAGCCTGATCCGGCGCGAATTTTAAGTCATTTTCAATTTATATGATCTACTTTTATGGCTAATAACGTAGTTTTGCTAGGAGCCCAGTGGGGTGATGAAGGCAAAGGCAAAATAGTTGACCTATTGACTGAGAGAGCTGACGCAGTGGCCCGGTTTCAGGGTGGACATAATGCTGGACACACTTTGGTAATTGGAGGCCAAAAAACGGTGTTGCATCTTATTCCGTCTGGAGCCATGAGACCCGGTGTGGATTGTCTCATTGGTAATGGCGTTGTCGTCAATATTGAACAACTGCTCAAAGAAATCGATAATCTCAAAAGTATGGACATTGAGATTGAAAATCGCCTCATGCTGAGTATGGCTTGTCCCATTATTCTACCTCACCATATCGCTCTGGATTTGGCGCGAGAAAAAGCAAAAGGGAAAAAAGCAATTGGGACCACTGGACGTGGAATAGGCCCTTGCTATGAAGATAAAGTTGCCAGGAGAGGGCTTCGGCTTGGTGATCTATTTAACGCAAAATTGTTCGCAGAAAAACTAAGAGAAGTGATGGACTACCATAATCATGCGTTAGTGCAGTACTTTAAGCAGCAAGCAGTCGACTATCAGCAAACACTGGATTCAATTATGCCTCTGGTTGAGAGACTCAGGCCGATGATTGGCGATGTTTCGGAAAGAATATATAACCTTCGTCAGAATAATAAATCGGTGATGTTTGAGGGTGCACAAGGAATGTTGCTTGACGTTGATCACGGAACATACCCTTATGTAACTTCGTCTAACACGGTTGCCGCTGCCGCCGCTATCGGCACTGGAATTGGCCCATTAGAGCTTGATCATGTGCTGGGAGTTGTTAAGGCATACACAACCCGGGTTGGATCAGGGCCGTTTCCTACCGAATTGTTCGACGAAGTTGGCCAATGGCTAGGAGAGAAAGGACATGAATTCGGTGCCACAACCGGGCGCCCAAGAAGATGTGGCTGGTTGGACGCTGTTGCGCTCAAAAGAACCAGACAGGTTAGCGGATTGAATGCACTATGTGTGACCAAACTTGATGTGATGGATGGTCTGGAGGTGGTAAAAATTTGCACATCCTATCAATATAAAGGTGAAAGTATTACCTTGCCTCCCTATGGCGCAGACGCTTTAGGAGAATGTACACCTGTTTATGAAACGATGCCAGGATGGAAAGAAGTCACTGCCGGAGTGCGTGATTATGAGAGCTTGCCGACGAATGCCAAAAAGTACCTTGGTAGGATATCAGAATTGATTGGGTTACCAATTGATATCGTGTCGACGGGTGCAGAACGTGACGATACCATGGTTCTTAAACATCCGTTTATTAATCAAGGATAAGGGACTGTTTTGTAGAAGAGGAGCATCGTTTGAACTTTTGATTTTTTGTATCTTGCACAAATTCCTACAGGCACCTTATCAATATTTACTATTTGTGCCTGCCGCTAATATCCTGGCTGAGCCTTCCGGAGAAAAACTATGAACTTA
This sequence comes from Gammaproteobacteria bacterium, assembly GCA_011088265.1. Classification (GTDB taxonomy): domain Bacteria; phylum Pseudomonadota; class Gammaproteobacteria; order Arenicellales; family Poriferihabitantaceae; genus WLWV01. The sequence continues at coordinate 2,467 of JAALKB010000182.1, read as the reverse complement.
AATGATCAATCCCTATTTAGACAGCAGTGTTATATCAATGGTGAGTGGGTAAATGCCGATAGCGCTGAGACGATTGATGTAAATAACCCTGCCGATAATTCGATCATCGGATCGATACCAAAAATGGGAGCGGAAGAAACCCGTCGTGCCATTGAGTGCGCACGCGTGGCCCAGATAAAGTGGCGGGGAATGCTAGCGAAGGAACGTGCCGTTATACTGAGGAAATGGCATGAATTGATGATGGAAAATCAGGAAGACCTAGCGATGTTAATGACTTTAGAGCAGGGTAAGCCCCTGGCAGAGGCCCGGGGAGAAATCGCCTATGCATCATCTTTCCTGGAGTGGTTTGCGGATGAGGGACGGCGAATCAGCGGTGAAACAATACCCCAGCACCAATCAGACAAACGCATTGTCGTGATCAAACAACCTGTTGGTGTATGCGTCGCTATCACTCCGTGGAATTTTCCAGCAGCAATGATCACTCGTAAAGTTGGGCCCGCTTTAGCGGCTGGCTGCTCAGTTGTTGTTAAACCGGCAACACAAACACCATTTTCGGCACTGGCATTGTGCGAACTCGCAGAACGAGCTGGCGTTCCACCTGGCATTATCAGCGTGGTTACCGGATCCGCCCAGGGGATTGGGGGAGAGATGACCGCGAACCCAACGGTAAGACACCTCAGTTTTACCGGTTCAACTGAAATTGGAAGATTGTTGATGAAGCAATGTTCCGACTCTGTTATGAAGGTGGCTCTGGAATTAGGAGGTAATGCGCCGTTTATTGTATTTGATGACGCTGACATTGACGCTGCTGTGGAGGGGGCAATCATTTCCAAATACCGAAACGCGGGACAGACATGTGTCTGTAGTAATCGGATTTATGTACAGGCGGGGGTGTATAAGGAATTTTCAGAGAAACTCGCCCAGGCAGTTGCAACGATGCAGGTTGGAAATGGAACAACTGAAGGAGTTACCCAGGGGCCATTGATAGATATGAATGCTGTTGAAAAAGTTGAAGAACATATCGACGATGCAGTTAAAAAAGGTGCGAAGGTGATTGTGGGAGGAAGCAGACATGAGTTGGGTGGTACCTACTTTCAGCCGACAGTAATGACAAATGTGTCATCAACCATGAAGGTTGCAACGGAAGAAACGTTTGGGCCACTAGCACCATTATTTGAATTTACGGATGAAACGGAAGTTATTCGTTTGGCGAACGATACGGAATTTGGTCTTGCGGCGTATTTTTACAGTAAGGATCTCGCGAGGGTGTGGAGGGTCTCTGAAGAACTTGAATATGGCATGGTCGGCATTAACACTGGATTGATATCTACGGAAGTGGCGCCATTCGGTGGTGTCAAACAATCTGGCCTGGGACGGGAGGGATCCACCCATGGTATTGAAGAATATCTCGAAATGAAATACCTCTGCATGGGGGGAATAGAGTGATCCATATTGATTGAAACAAATCAGTGGTTCCCGTGTTAGGGTACGGCAGACGTGTCCTTCGCCGTATTTTATTCAGTCATATTTTATATTGAACATGTTATTAATTGAAAAATAAGAGAAAAATTGTTTTAAATTACTGCCAATATAACTCTTGCATAAAGCCCTTGTGCGACGTTAAACTTAGGGCTATGGAGAGTTTGTGTCTGGCTCCCTTTTACTATATTTCACGAAAAAGAAACTGGAGAGACTCTAGTATGTCTAAAGCATCTGATAAAATTAACCAAGGTTTGAAACTGACCGCTATTTTAGCCGCTGCAGCTCTTGCAACAGGCTGCATAAGTGCTAAAAGTAAGCCTACCGCACCAGCTGAGCCAGCAGAACCCGCAGTAGTAGAGGAGGCTCCTGAGGCCGCCCCTGTTACCGAAGTCGTAGAACCACAACTGACAAGTTGGACTGTGGTTGAAGGTAATAACTTATGGGGTATTGCCTGTAAGGAAGAAGTATATAACGTTCCAGAGAAGTGGCCGTTGATCTATAAAGCTAATTTGGATCAGATAAAAGACGCTGATCTAATTTATCCTGGCCAAGTGCTGGATATCCCACGTGACTCTTCTCAAAGTGAAATTGATTCTGCTATTACCCATGCAAAAACTCGTGGTGCTTGGGCGGTAGGTCCAGTTGAAGCTTCTGATCAAGCTTATATTGGTGGCTAGTTTCCACTAATAGAATTTAGTCCCTACGGGGATAGTTCTTAAGTAAAAAGAGCTGGGTTTCCCAGCTCTTTTTATTTCCCCTCTTTTTATTTCCCCTCTTTTTATTTCCCCTCTTTTTATTTCTCCTGTATACGGGGGCCTCTGACTACTGCCTTCAAGGTTAGTTGACTTGTTCCAGGATATTCAAACCCTCTCTTCTTCTCGTTGGAACCGGTGCGAATAGAAGAAATTTCCCAACAGGTCGTCCGTTAGCATAGCTAGTCGTCCCTGAAGAACCCGAAAAGGCTACATATCCAGTATAAACTGGA
>JAALKB010000181.1 GCA_011088265.1 Gammaproteobacteria bacterium | reverse complement strand
TGCGGGGCTGTGCTGGCCTGTGCTGATCTATGCTTATCTCCTGTGCTGATCTATAGAGCCGCTCCTCCTAATTCAGATCCTCCTGATTCAGATTTTCTTTCCCCCAGAATAGATCAATCTGGAAGAACATCGCTATACTGGGGCCGTATCAGATACGAATATAAAAATCGCTATTTGGTTTTGCGATCCACCTACACCACTATCCACCTACACAGGTGATACAGGCGATACAGACAGCAAGACAATGACAATCAAAAGTGAGACAGAGACAAATCAGACACAGGTTCGACAGGGAATTTTACTGGTTTTTACAGCCCTTTCTATCGGAGCCATTGTTAGCGCCATGATGAAGCTGTTGTCTACCGGAATCTCTCCATATCAAATTACCTGGTTCCGGTTTCTTGGATTTTCATTGATCATATTACCCATTGTCTGCATTCGATTGGGAGTCTCTTCACTGTGGGTTGCGAGACCTTATATGCAGGTCATCCGAGGTATCACCATGGCCGTGGCGACCACGACCTTTGTACTTGGGGCACATTCCATGGAACTTGCGGATGCGGTGGCGATTGTCTATGCCTATCCTTTTTTTCTGGTTTTGCTCGCCATCGTGTTTCTCAAGGAAAAAGTGAGTCTGACAGGCTGGATGGGAGTGATGGGGGGATTCGCCGGAGTGTTATTGGTCATGCGTCCCGAATTTGACACTCTCAATTTCGGCGCCCTTTTCGCATTATCCTGCGCCATTGTATTAAGCATTCAGATGACCCTGAATCGAAAGCTAGGCAGTATTTCCCACCCCTTTGTTACCTCAGCATGGGGCGCCGTAGTAGCGACGTTTCTATCATCGCTACTCATGCCCTTCGTTTGGGTGCCTATTGATTCCACTCAGTTATTTTGGATTAGCATTATGATTGTCTGCGGTACTTTCAATCAGATCCTCATCGTTTTTGCTTTTTCCAAAGCCCCCGCTTCGGTTCTGGCGCCATTTACCTACACAGAAATCGTTGTCTCCATTTTTGTTGGTTACCTGATGTTCGGTACCTGGCCAATCTGGATTTCCTGGATTGGTATTACTCTGATTATCATGAGCGGCATCATCGTAGCGAAATCCCAGCCTGCTGTGCGCCATCCACCCCAAAGACAGCCCAAAGTCTAATGGAAAAACCCGGCAGTTGTCGTATTTTCTACTCAGTCAAAGCCATGTCCCGGGAACCCTGGAACTCACCGCACAACACAACATAGCACAGGAAACCGAATTTTGACTTTGGAAAAAATCTGAAGGAACTTATTAATAGGGTTTGAATATTTTTTATTCTTTTCGTAGACCGGTGTTAACGAAGATTTAACCCGGAGTTAAAATGGACGTTATAAAATCAGTAAAATCAGTAAAATCATCATAGCCAGCCCAACACTCAGGTCGACCCCAAACACGAGAGCGAAGAATATGTCCGAAGAAATTGCGGTTAGCGTTAACGACCCACTGTTTCAACCGCTGGAGATTCGTAAAATCAGATTCCGCAACCGGATAATGTCCACCAGTCATGCCTGCGGCCTGGAGGAACAGGACGGGATGCCTGGAGAAACCTATCAGCGATACCATGTTGAAAAAGCCCGGGGTGGTTTGGGTTTGACTATGTTCGGCGGTTCCGCTTATATCGATGCCGATTCGACCTGGTCCAGTGGTCAACTGAATATGTCAACGGATCGGATCATTCCCTATCTACAGTCCTTTTCCCAACGGGTGCATGATGAAGGGGCTGCCATTATGATTCAGCTAACTCACTTGGGTCGACGGGGAGAAACCAATACCCAGAACTGGCTGCCGACCATTGCACCCTCCATGATTCGGGAAACAGGACATCGTAGCTTTCCCCGGGAAATGGATCTTAACGACATTCAAAGGGTGGTAAAAGCATTTGGCGACGGGGCAGAACGGGCGAAACTTGGGGGATTGGACGGCATGGAGACCATGGTTGGTGGTCATCTGATCGGGCAATTTCTATCTCCGATCACCAATCACCGAAATGATGAATTCGACGGATCCCTGGAGAATCGCTGCCGTTTCGGTCTGATGGTTCAACAGGAAATACGCCAACGAGTAGGAGATGACTTTCTTGTGGGGATGCGGTTCCCCATTGACGAAGCGGTTAAAGGTGGGCTGGGGTTTGATGACTGCGTTGAAATTGCCCTAATGTTCGAACGCTCCGGATTGATCGATTTCTTCAATGCCAATTACGGTCGGTTAGATACTGGGCTAAGCCTACTGACCGACTGCATGCCAGCGATTGCCTCTCCCATTGCCCCCTGGCTACAGGTTGCCGGCGCGTTCAAGAAGGAAGTGAACCTGCCCGTTTTTCATGCTGCGCGGATCACCGATCTCGCCACCGCCCGTTACGCCATCAAAGAAGGGCTATTGGACATGGTTGCCATGACCCGCGCCCATATCGCGGACCCTCATATCGTAAATAAAATCAAACGGGGGGAAGAAAACAGAATTCGGCCCTGTGTCGGTATGACCCACTGCATGGGATCAAATCGCCCAACCTGTTTGCACAATCCATCCACCGCCAGAGAAAACCACTGGCCTCAGCGCATTTTGCCATCGCCCCATGCTGGCAAAAAGGCCGTGGTCGTTGGTGCTGGCCCGGCGGGGTTGGAGGCGGCTCGTATTCTCGCTGAACGAGGACATGAGGTCACCGTCTTCGAGGCAGCAAACGAACCCGGCGGTCAACTACGTATGGCAGCTCGAACGGAATGGCGAAAAGACATTATGGGCATTATCGATTGGCGGGTTAATGAACTCGCCTTGCATAACATTGAAATCCAAACCAATCAACTCGCAGAGGTTTCAGATATATTGCCGCTTGAGCCAGATGTTATCATCATCGCCACTGGCGGATTACCGAATCTGGAGTGGTTAGAGGGTGCACAACATGCCACTTCGGTTTGGGATATTCTTTCAGGGAGTGAACCCCTTGGAGAAAGCGTCGTTGTTTATGATGGCACCGGTCGTCATCCCGGATTAAGCGCCGCCCAATTCGCCACTGATCGGGGCAAAAATACCCAGCTCGTCCTGTTGGATGATCGCCCTGGGGCCGAACTTGATTACGGCGAGTCTGTTATCTGGAGACGGGAACTGGCACAAAGGAATATGGTTCCTTTGGTGGAATATCGACTCTTATCAGTCCAGCCCCGGGGTTCTGAGCGACTCGGGCCAAAAGGGGGAGCTGAATCGGATCAGGCAGGTCATGCCGGAAAACTATCGGCACTTTTCGAGCAGGAACTCACCGGAAAACAGATCCTGTTACATGGGGATCAGATTGTTGTGGAACATGGCACTACACCAGCGGATGAGCTATATCATGCGCTTCGCCCATACGCCAGTAATGACGGCGAAACAGACATTGAAACCTTACTTCAAGGACGCCCTCAACCGGTCATTGGTAAAGACTCAGGAATGCAACTGTATCGAATTGGCGATGCCTGTTCCAGCCGCAATGTTGCCGCAGGAATGTTCGACGCGTTGCGTCTTTGTTCTGTGATCTGATAATCAGTGATGTATTGCTAGCAGAATATATCACTGCTTTCCGTGATGAAGATGGCCCCGTGATCGGAACGGCATCCACGGGCAGTACTGCTTTTGTCACATAGCTCCCGTAAAACGGGACTCAAAAAATAGATCAGCTTACTGTCGAGGTTTCTACTATCTGTTTTTTTTATTCACTTTTTTCGACATGCGCCTTAACCTGCCCGGTCTCCATATTGGCATAACCATAGGGGGCGGCCCCTTCGAGCATTTTCCAGAATTGTTCCACCCATTGCTTATCTGTCGATCCAGGTGATAAGTCAATGACCGCCTGGGCGTCGATCCAGTAATGATCATCTTCTGCAGGTTGGGAGATCGCCTCCAATTCGGAACGGTTTTCTCCCATCGTCCTGTCAACAATGGAAAAACCTTTCATCGAATCATGGTCCTGCAGAGACAGGTTTCCGCTTTCGTTAATCAATATATACATTATCACTCCTCAAAATTAACAATCCACCCAGGCTAAATGATTGCATTTCCTTATCCTGGTTTATTCGCCCCTAACGATTAGCACCGACCCAAAAGGTTTATCGCCCCTTAAATTCTGGTTTGCGTTTTTCGTTAAATGCCAGAACCCCTTCACGACGATCGCTGGTCGGTATGGTTCGATTATAGGCCTCTATTTCGAATACCAATCCATCGGATAACGACATCTGCAACCCTCTGTGAATCGCCTGCTTGGCCTGCTTAACGGCGACCGGAGCATTGCCAGCAATGCGCACTGCGGTTTTCAAGGCAGCGGGTAATAATTCCTCAAGGGAATAAACCGCGTTAACCAGCCCCCATTCATGAGCCTGTCGGGCATCGAATCGTTGGGCAGAAAGGATTAACTCCTTGGTACGACGCTCTCCCATGGCCCTTGCCAGAGTTTGGGTCCCGCCCGCACCTGGAATAATGCCCAGACTGGTTTCTGTTAATGCAAACCGGGCATGGTCCGCCGCATACACGAAATCCACCGCGGCAGTAAGCTCTACGCCGCCACCGAATGCTGCTCCATTGATCGCACCGATAATCGGGGTTGGGCAGTCTATGATCGCCCGCACCATTCTCTCGTAGGTAAGGTGTTGCTTATTCCAGACCTCGTCCGTCATACCATTGCGTTCTTTTAGATCTCCCCCGGCACAAAAAGCCCGCTCACCCGAACCAGTGATAACGATACAACGAATGTCCCCTGGGTCCATCGCCAACGCCTCGAAGAGCATGTATAAATCCGTCGCCATCCGGGTATTAAACGCGTTGGCCGCCTCTGGCCGATTCAAAGTAATTTTAAGCACGTACTCCGCCGGGGTTTCCAGTAGCAAAGTAGGGTATTTGTTTTCAGACATTAGTTGATTACGTCAATGACAATGTTGTCGGGTTTCTTTCCAGGAGCTGAATCTCAATAGGAACGAGGCATGCCAAGCACATGCTCCGCCAGGTAGCTGAGAATCAGGTTGGTGGATATGGGCGCTACCTGGTAAAGTCTGGCCTCACGATATTTGCGTTCGATATCATACTCTTCGGCGAATCCAAAGCCGCCGTGGGTCTGTAAACAGGCTTCGCCAGCAGCCCAGGACGCATCCGCCGCTAGCATCTTCGCCATATTCGCCTCTTCGCCGGGGTTTTCTCCGGCTTCGTATAGTCGAATGGCTTCGCGCAGCATCAGTTCTGCCGAACGCATTTGCGCATAGGCTTTGGCGATGGGGAATTGTACTCCCTGATTCTGGCCGATGGGCCGACCGAAAATGGATCTTTCGCTAGCATAGGCAGAGGCCTTTTCAATAAACCATTTGGCATCGCCGATACATTCCGACGCGATAAGAATCCGTTCCGCGTTCATCCCGGAAAGAATATAACGAAACCCCTTACCTTCCTCACCAATGAGGGACTCCTGGGGCACCGGCATGTCATCGAAAAAAACCTCCGTTGTGGCATGGTTCATCATGGTACGGATAGGGCGAATTGTGAGACTACCCTTGGGGCATTGTCCCATGTCGACTAGTAGAACAGACAGCCCATCGGTGCGTTTTTGCACCTGATCCCGCGGCATAGTCCGACACAATAGCAGCATCAAATCCGAGTACTCCGCCCGGGAAGTCCAGATTTTTTGACCATTAATGATAAAGTCATTTCCACGACGAACTGCGGTGGTGCGAAGTGCGGTGGTATCCGTTCCACTAGTGGGTTCCGTGACACCGAATGCCTGGAGTCTTAAATTTCCACTGGCGATACCCGGCAGATATTTTTCTTTTTGTGCGTCCGAGCCATGTCTTAACACGGTCCCCATGGTATACATTTGAGCATGACAGGCAGCGGCATTGCAGCCTTCGTGGTGGATGGTTTCCAGAATCGCCGCTCCAGCAGAAAGACTTAGGCCAGAACCTCCATATTCCTCGGGAATAAGCGCGCCGAGATAACCCGAATCCGTCAGCGCCTGAACAAACTCCTGGGGATAGGTCTGTTCACGATCACACTTCCGCCAATACTCTCCGGGGAAATCCGTACACAACTGTTTTACCCCGTCACGGATGTCCTGATGGTCAAGTTCGTAGTTCATGGTGTTATTGAGATTTAGCTTAAGGGTTTCAGGCCAGATACCTTGCAATGAAACGGAAAACCGTGCCGCCATCTCCCAGACGGCAGCCGCGGTAAATTCAAGGAGAGTATTACTCAACACAGGCGGGTCCGACAAGTCACTGATCAACTTCAGGTTACGGGAACCATGGCAAGGTTGGCAGGGAGTGAATAAATTTTCAACATTTAGCCCCAGAAAAATTCATTGTCACTTAGAATAGAAGCAGAGATTGTCATAAAATTAACCAACCACAACTCAAACTAATGGAGAATTCGATGAACATCCTGTCCATGCTTTTTCAATTGCCAGTCCGCCTTTTGGCTCTGATCTTTTCGGCATCCAGTCTACTATTTACCCCATCAGCGATAGCGCAAAACGATGAAATTCCAGCTGGCATTCAAGCTGATGAAATCCAGTGGTTCACACCACCGGCGGGCTTCGCCCAGGGTGCCGAAGGAGCCATGCTGGCTGGACCGCCCAATAAGGAGGGTTCCCTGTATACCATCAGAGTCAGACTCGAAAAAGGTGGAATCATCAACCCCCACCGCCACCCGGACAAAAGACAAATCACCATTCTAAGGGGAACACTTTATGCAGGGCGTGGCAGTAAAATCGCAGAACCCTATACCACCCAATACACGCCAGGCAGTTTTTTCGTGGTACCAGCAGATTATGTTCATTTTTCCTGGGCTAAAGACGGTGATGTCGTCTATCAGGAAACGGGTATAGGGCCAACGGCGAATGAATTGGTTGAAAGCGAATAATCACCTGGAAGTAAGTGCTGGAGAATGAGTGTCGGTATGCATTCCCACGGGAGACCGTGGGAACGAGGTAATGCCTGGCTTGCCTTACGGAATTTTTTGGGTTGGTCCGTACGGAGGGGCGGGCGAAATTGGCTTCTGGGGGGGAATGAGTGTCGGTATGCGTTTCCACGGGGGGCCGTGGGAACGCAGAGAGATTCGTCTCTGGTTTTATGGCTGCCTATTTTTGCTAAAATAATTCATCGCAGAATGGGCAATCGACGTACCCCATTCCTGAACAAAGTGCCCACCCTCTTCGATTACCATGAGCGGCGAAGCGCCTCGAATATCTTTCTGTAATCGTGTCATCACGGGCATACCAAGTACCGGGTCCGCTGCGCCAACTGCCATAAAACACTGACCAGTCCACTGAGTTCGAAGAAATTCCCTGGCACGAAGAGAGATCTCCGTTCCTTCCATCTGCGGCTCAATCATCAACATTTGAGGAAAGCGTCTAACGCCTGCTTTATAGGTTTCATCCACAAAGGGTGCGCCATAAGCCTAGGCCTCCTGGGCACTCAGCGTGGAGGTGCTTCTTTGCATTAGACTGACCACATCCAGATCCGGCCGGGAAGCACAATACGCTTTCCAGTCCGCAAAACCCTGGCTTGGTAGTTCACCCACCGCGAGGGTCGTATTCATCACAATCATTCGTTTGAATAAATCCGGAAACTCCATGGGCAGAGTCAAGCCAATTACTCCACCCCAGTCCTGACAAACCAGGGTGATATTTTCAAGCTCCAGGGCATGAATTATTTGCACTAAGTAATTTCGATGAAAATCAAAACCATAAACCAGATCATCCGTGGGTTTATCCGAGCGCCCAAACCCAAAAAAATCCGGGGCAATTACCCGGTTTCCACCTTGCCTAAAAACCTCGATCATCTTTCGATATAAATAAGACTAGGTAGGCTGGCCATGAAGACACAGATAGGTGTGGGCCGCATCGGTGGCTCCCTCATCGACGTAATGGGCTCTTAGGCCCTCGAATCCAGGCAGGTCCGAGAGATATTTGGGTACATAGTCGTAGCCTGGCAAACCCTGGAAACGGTCATCCGGCGTTCTCACTGATTTAATATTCATCGACTTAATATTCATCGCTACTTAGTCGTCCCTGAAGAACCCGAAAAGGCTACATATCCAGTATAAACTGGA
>JAALKB010000180.1 GCA_011088265.1 Gammaproteobacteria bacterium | reverse complement strand
TTTATACTGAAGAATGTTGGGAAGGCCTATTACCAAAAACCTCGACCGCGCCAGCCCCCAAAACCAGCAGAGCGCCAATAAACTCCCGCCAGCCAAAAGGCTCTCCAGCAAATAAAGCCGCGTTGCTAATGCCCACAATTGCTTCCAGTTGTAGCAGGATGCCAAGTCGTCCCGGATCGACGAGACCTGAGCCCCAATAAAGCCCCCACATGACGGGAATAAGAAAAAACACGGCCATGACAAAAAACCAGGGTAGCAGATCTGAAATCGTCGTTAAAAAGGGCAAATTATCGAGATCGGCTGGAAACAGAAAGAATAATGCGATGGAAATGATTGACCCAAACAGGAAAAAGGCAAAAACCTGTTCAAAAACAGAAATATTCTCAGACTGCCTGACTCGCATGGCGCCCATTGTAAACACGATGCCCGACATTAATGCCATGATGTCTCCAAGGTTTAATGTCAATGAAAAACCCCCACCGATGCCTAGAATAGTGAGCAATCCGGCCATACTCAAAATAAGTGCTACACCCCGGGAAGCAGTAAATTTTCTTCCCATAAATCCAACTTCCGCAATAGTTCCCCAGGCGGGCATGACGTAGAACAGAATCAGAGATCTGACAACGTCCGTTAACATCAGGCTTTGGCAGTAAAGCGCAAATGCAGCACCAATTAATAGGCCAGTCGTAACCTGATTGACACCAATGGGTTGACCGCGGAACCACCTCATCAACGCGAAGGGAGCTAAACAGAGAAGGGGAGAAATGAATTGACTGATTGTAACCAGACTCGGATCAAGACCTTCATTCTCAAAGGCTCGCAATGGAATCCAGAATAATCCCCATAACGCGGAGGAGGCTGCAACAATGATTTCCGGGCGTGGAATTCGAATCGGCATGGGAGAATTGAGCTTTGTTGACGAGAAATTTTAAACAGTTGTTGTGATCACCATGACACTGTTCCGCCCTTCAAGTATAGGGCAGTGAACAGATTTCTCATAATGGGAAATAACGAACTCCAGGGATTACTTTATCTAAGTGACGTACGAAAGGAGGGGTATTTAAAAGCCACATACAGAGCCATATCCACAGAGTCATGCACACAGAGAAGGAATTTGTGAATGCTATACTGCCCATCTTCTTCTTTTTTCCTGATTTATGTGGATATCATGACGGATACACCAACTCTTACGCTACTTGATGGTGCCATGGGAACAGAGCTACGACACCGCGGTGTTAAGGTTCCAGATTACAAATCATCGATCTGGTCCGCTTTGGCGATGATTGATGCGCCGGATGTTATCAAACAGATTCATAAAGACTATATCGCCGCAGGATCCGACGTGATTACCATCAATAATTATGCCGTGACTGCCAAATTACTTGCCCGGGAAAACATGGAAAGCCGGCTTGCAGAGTTGACCAACAAGGCCTGCGAAATTGCCATTGCTGCCCGGAATGAATCCAATGATCCAGCACAGGAGGCGAGATCGATTCGTATCGCCGGCTCACTTCCACCTTTGAATACCAGCTACCGCTATGACCTGGTTGGGAGCTATGAAGACAATCTGCGTGCCTATGAGGAAATGGCGGCCTTGCTATTGCCTCATGTTGACATACTGCTCTGTGAAACCATGAGTACGGTGGATGAGGCGAAAGCGGCAGCGACGGCGGCTGCATTGGCCATTGAACGCACAGGAGATGGAGGAAGGAAACAAATAGGCAAGAAACAAATATGGATGTCCTGGACATTGAGACCAGAAGGAGGCGCATTGCGTAATCAACAGGAGGTCGCCGAAGCAATTGATGCGCTATCACATCTGCCCATCGACGCTTTCATGTTTAATTGCTGTGCCACAGATCCGGTTTCATCTACCTTGCCAGCATTACGCAAACTTACTGAAAAACCCATTGGCGCCTACTGCAATCCAGTAAAATCGGAGCCTTCCGGCGGCGAGCCAATGATTGCTTCCGGGACCAAACTGGATGCGAGTGAATACGCTGACATTGCGTTGGGCTGGGTCGCTAGCGGAGTGAACATGATCGGTGGCTGTTGCGATACCAATCCTGAGTATATCGCGGCAATAAAACGCGGGATAACGTTAGCGTCGAGCGGTATGGATAAAAAGGCATGAGTACTGTTTTCGCAAATTCCTGTGAACGAAGTCGATGTAAGTATTGGCGTTCCATCCCGGTAGGTGATGTCTGAGACAGCATGACCGGCTTTACTCTCCTAGGTTCCTCAGCGGCGTTGCATTTATTGCCTATATTGCACTATGATGGACTTCCTGATGGTAAATAGCATAAGCTCCATGCATAAGTTTGCGAAATATCGCAACCTAACCAGGGAGCTTTCGACCACTTTTGGTCCACTATTTTGGCGAAAGAACCCTTAGAATGGTACAACAATGGATCGGACCAAAACGCTAACTTTTTTGAGCAATTTTTTCGCAAATATACCCAGCTGTAACTATTTGATATTAAACGAAATTTTAAAGCGCTAAGGGTTTGGAAATACGCCCGACTAATAGGGCATTAAGACCATTCTAGTTGTTGCTAGCAACTTCGATCCCTGTGTTTGGAAATACGCCCGACTAATAGCATGGACAAAGGTGTCGGAGGGATTAAGTTTTACACAATGCGCAAATTTTAATCCCTCCGACACCTTTTCAAGTTCGACACCTTTTCGGTGCGCAGTACTTTGGATCTGCGCTCGGTTACATCTTAAAAAGTTATGGGGGATCCTATGTCAGATCAATCAATTATCGACGAATTGAAGTTGCGCGAGTTGAAACTGCGATTGAATAAAAAGCCGAGAGTAAATCTGGCGCAGCTTCCGACTCCTTTGCACCTTCTAAAGAACTTTAGCCAACAGTTCCATGGTCAGGAAATATGGATAAAACGAGATGATCTAACAGGGCTGGAGGGCGGTGGGAATAAAACCCGGAAGCTTGAGTATCTCGCTGGTGATGCCCTTGAATCAGGTTGCGATATGCTTGTGACAATTGGGGCGATCCAGTCGAATCACACTCGGCAAACAGCCGCCGCTGCCGCTAAATTTGGTTTGAAATGTGCTCTTCTGCATTTCGGCTGGACAGAAGATGCGGGTCCCCACTATCGCGCAGTAGGAAACATTTTCCTTAGCCATACTATGGGTGCTGAGCTGTATGTTGACGATACTCCAAGACCCATTGAAGATCAGGGTCCGCTGGAAGAATTCTGTGAATACCTTCAAGGTCTTGGACACCGTCCCTATCTCATCCCTGGAGGCGCTTCCGAGCACAAATTGGGGAGCCTTGGGTATATGAATTGTGCGGTTGAAATCGTCGAACAAATGAAAGAAACAGGTGTTCGCTTTGACTATATTGTTCATTGCACCGGGAGCAGCAGTACCCGGGCAGGGTTGCTTGCTGGTTTCGCTGCTTTGGGAGAGAAAATTTGTATCGTTGGAATAGCCGATGATGACGAAACGGCAATCAAAAAGAGACGTGTTCTTCAACTGGCTAATCAAAGCCTGGCTGAGTTGGATATGACGGCAAGAGTTGATCCAGACGATGTGATCGTTCGTTCCATCGATCAGAATACATATGGCAAAGCCGATGAGAAAACGCGGGATGCAATTCGCCTGTTAGCAGAAACTGAAGGGTTGATTGCCGATCCTGTTTACGAGGCAAAGGCGGTGCGCGGGCTTTTGAGTATCGCTCAGGAAGGGTACTTCCAAAACGGAACGAATATACTCCTTATGCACCTCGGTGGTTCGCCAGCGATTCACGCATATGCCAATCAGTTTGGTGCTCCGAATCTGAAGCCGTTCTCTTCAAATCTCATGACAACACTAAAGCCTAATGGCTGATGGCTAATCTTACGTTGCTCAATCAACCAGTATTGGTTCGTTGACGGCGACAGTAGTGTTAGTTTTTGCTTTTACCTCAGGCTCTTTGGTTGGATAATAGATGTCAAATCGGTTTTCGCCCAGTTGCTCAAATTCCTTTAAAAGCCCATTTCGTAAAGATAAGCTATAAGAGTAGTAGTGCTCAAAGATGCCGCAACAGGAAATATAACGCCGAAACGCTCTTGGGTTTTTCCAGAGAATTTCAAAAAAGGCGGACCAAAACATCCAGCGAGTCGTTCTTTTAATACCGTGGCGCCAAAATAGTACTGCCGCCGCCTTTATTTCAAACAACCCCTTGGTTTTTTTTCTTTTTTTCCCTCTGGTAATGGGGCCCATTTTTAGACAGTGTCGCCGCAATCGGCTAATGAAGTTTTTTGGATCGTATAACATGAGGAGGCAGTCAGCATATTCCTCGATGACTTCTTCGAACGGTCGGGTTAAGATGAAATTTGACAGTTGGGCGCTACTCGATGGTCTATCCAATACCATGCGTCCCTCACTCTCCAGTCGGTTTGTTAGCGGCGTATTGGGTAACGCATAAAGCATGTTCACCATGACAATGGGTATTGCTGCTTCATCTACGAATTCGAAAATACGTTTACCAGCACCCGGTTGCTCACCATCAAAGCCAAGAATAAGCCCCGAGATAATTCGAAATCCGTGGCCATAAATTTTTTCAACCCGATCCAGTAGGGGAAGTCGAATATTTTGTTTCTTTTTTATATTCTCCAGAGAATCCATATCCGGCGTTTCAATACCAATGAACACTACAGATATGCCCGATTCATTCATCAACTTCATCAACCTGGGATCATCTGCCATGTTTATGGTGGCCTCTGTTGATAGCCTCAAAGGGTAATCATTGGCTATTTGCCATTCCCGAATAACCTCAAGGGCGATTAATGCATTTTTCTTATGGCCGATAAAGTTGTCGTCTGCAAGCATCACAGTGCTTCTCCAACCAAGATCAATCAAAAGCTCGAGTTCAGCAATAACCTGTTTCGGATCCTTGGTTCTTGGCTTGCGCCCGAACAATACTGGGATATCACAAAATTCGCAAAGAAAAGGACACCCTCGTGAGAATTGAACCCCAAGCTCCAAATACTCGTTTAGGTTGAGTAGATCAAATCGGGGAATAGGGCTTTGTGTCATGTCCGCTTTTTCTCCATCAGCCATAAACACACCGCTGGTTTCACCACGCTCAAGGGCGTCAAGAAACAGTGGAATGGTGAGCTCTCCTTCATCCAGCACAAGGAAATCAGCACCCGCCTCCTTTGGCTCGTTGGGAACAGAGGTCGCAAAAGGTCCCCCCACCACCACACTCTTACCTCGCGTTTTAGCTTCTCTTATAATCTCTCCCTGATTTTTTCGTTGGGTAATCATTCCTGAAACCATCACAATATCAGCCCAATCCCAATCTGATTCGCTTATGGGCCTTATGCTGCAGTCTACGATTTTGAAGGACCACTCCTGAGGCAGAATTGCTGCGATAGTAACGAGGCCCAGGGGGGAATAGATAGCCTGCTTACCCATTAGATTCTTCACACCGTCCAGGGAAAAGAACGACGGTGCGAATTTTGGCCAAACCAGGAGTGCTCTCATTAAAGTACCTAATTTTTATTTCATCTTATGCGACTATAAAGTAAATCCGGTTAGGATAAAACTGGGGAAAAATCTGGACGAATCCAATTAACTGAACAAAGGTGTCGGAGAACGAACAAAGGTGTCGGAGGGATTAAGTTTTAATCAACTTTCTTTCTCGGTCGGCTTCGCTTTTGTAACTTGACTTTGATCCATACTTCTCTTTGATCTGAACGCAAAAAGCCTCTGCCAATCATGAACCGCTTTTCCAGGGAGGGTTAAATCGGATTCATTTAGTCTAGCAGGAACTCTTGCCTTGACATTCTGCCTTCCATTTCCAAAACACTGTGGGCTAAATGAATCTAATTCAGATTACTAACAAAAGACGCCGCAGTTCCTTGAGCATTAGCTGCTCCGTAAATTAGTGTTCTATTCGAGTAAATCCGATGCGCAAATTTTAATCCCTCCGACACCTTTTCGCGGTAAAGTAGGGGTTGTGTCAGGTAAGTGGTGCAATGCGCTTCGCTTATTGACACCCTACGTATCTAATCCTGATCAAACCTTTAACTAATTGTTCTGGTTCTAATAACGCTCTCCGTTGGCTTTTCGGCCACTATTTATGTATGAAGAAACGGGAAATCGAAATGATATGGCAAGACTAATTCTGGTCTGTGGTCCCACGGGAGCGGGTAAAACTACCTATGCGTTATCCCTTTGTAAGGAAATTGGCGCAATTCGGTTTTCCATCGATCCCTGGATGCAAACCTTATTTTCAAAGGACATGACTTCCCTTGATTACTCTTGGATGATGGAGCGAGTTAATCGTTGCTACGAACAGATATGGCAAGTCAGCGAACAGGTGTTGGCTCTTAATGGGAGTGTCGTTTTGGATTTGGGTTTTACCACGAAGGCTCAAAGGGGAGTCTTTTTTGCCCACGCCAATAAAATAAATCTACATCCTGAGTTACATTATCTGGATGCATCGAAGGACATCCGAAAGACACGTATCAAGAAACGGAATCTGGAAAAAGACCCTAGTGTCTATTCCTTTGAAGTTACCGATACGATGTTCCATTTCATGGAGCCAAAGTTTGAAGTACCGGATCAGGTAGAACTTTCACATGGATGTAAAGTTAACACATAGTAGCCCAGTAGAAAGGCAGGGGAAAAGATAGAGAAAGAGATGTACGAGGAATTATCTTGTGAGAAGCTAGCGACTTTTTAATCCGTCTCTCCTTTCTCTTTGATCCCCACAGTGGCGTTGCATCTATTACCTATCTTGCACTATGATGGACTTCCTGATGATAAATAACATAAATTCCTTGCATAAATTTGCGAAATATCGCAATCTACCCATGTGGTTTTCGACTGCTTTTGGTCCACTGCTTAGGTCAAAAAATCATCGAAATGGTATAATAATGGACCGAACCAAAACGCTAACTTTTTTGAGTCTTTTTTTCGCAAATATACCCGGCTGTAACTGTTTGATATTAAAAGAAATTTTAAAACCCTAAGGGTTTGGAAATACGCCCGACTAATAGGGCATTAAGACTTCCACTCCCTTTGCCAGGGGGTTAAAGTTTTTTCTGTTTGGAAATACGCCCGACTTGAGGAACAAAGGTGTCGGAGGGATTAAGTTTTGTTCAACTTTCTTTCTCGGTCGGCCTCGCTTTTTGTAACTTGATTTAATCCATACTTCTCTTCGATCTGAACGCAAAAGCCTCTGCTAATCGTGAACCGCTTTTCTAGGGAGGGTTAAATCGGATTCATTTAATCTAGCAGGAACTCTTGCCTTGACATTTTTGAGTTGGGGCGCACCGGTTGTGGGGGTTTGGCTGGTGCGGTTCGATGATGCCTCCACGGATTTGTTTTTTATTATCGCGTCATTGATTTTTTCCCTAGGTGTCATTCCGATCCTGTTGTCTGCCTCACGGACGCCCAGTCTCATCGAGACAGAGCGATTTAGCATTAAAAAGTTGTACCGGATCACTCCTTTGGGAGTGGTAGGCACATTCATTACTGGCATTTTGCATGGGGCATTTTTTGCTGGGGTGCCGCTTTATGTGGTGCAGATAGGAATGAGCGTCACGGAAATTTCAAACATCAACGCCATTGCATTGGCCATCGGTATCTTCTTTCAATGGCCTATCGCGATTCTTTCAGATCGTTTTGATAGACGTATGGTTCCCATGGTTAGCGTTTCCCTGGCGGCAGCGCCCGCGATTTTTTTCGCTATGCTGGGTGAGTTATCGACCATACAGTCCTATCTGGCGGTTGGTTTTATCAGCGCCTTCGTTTTGGGGCTTTACAGCCAATGTGTCGCTCATACCAATGATCACCTAACTTCCACTCAGGTTGTTTCTGCGGCGGGAGCATTGGTGTTGACCTATGGAATTGGCTTTGCCTTGACCCCTGCCATCATCGGATTATTGCTGTCATACTCCACTACCTACTTTTTCTGGGCGAATGGAATCACTGCTGGCCTGTTTGCGCTATTTATTCTGTATCGAATGACCCGCCGGGATGCGCAGGATGATCAGGGTGGTTTGATTGTCGTGGCTACCGCATCGCCGTATTCGACGGTTTTTAGTGCGGCGGAAGAGTGGAGTGATGATGGAGCCTTACAAAGTAGCGAATCAGAAAAGAAATCAGATCAGTCCTG